>CAIKVF010000116.1 GCA_903830745.1 uncultured Actinomycetes bacterium
AGATCACACTCTACGACGTACGAGTACTGCCACCAGATCAGAACATGATTGATGACGCAGTAAAACACGCACGAGTTATCACTATTGAAGACGGAACTCGTCACGGTGGAGCTGGAACGCTGATGGTGTCAGCGGTCAGAAGTCGTGCACAAGAACTTGGCTTGCCATTTCCAACAACTCGCATTCTCGGTGTGCCTCGTGCATACCTCGAGCAGAATCGTCCTGATTTGTTGCTTGCAGAAATTGGACTGGACCCCGAAGGAATCAAGGGTGCGCTCTCTCGCCTCCTTAATGATCAGCCAGAGTTTGGTCACGAAGTGCCCGAAGCACCACGTCCACATTTTCTTTAATTCCGCTACATTGAACTAATGACCTACGAAGTTGTTAAAAGCGAAGAGCAGTGGCTAGAAGAACTTGGCCCCGAGCGTTACGCCGTACTGCGCCAAGCAGGAACCGAAGCGCCATTTACTGGTTCGCTACTTAATGTAAACGCCAACGGCACGTACACCTGTGGTGGGTGCAATCAGGTGCTCTTTAACAGTGGCCAAAAGTTTGACGCACACTGTGGATGGCCAAGTTTTGATGCCTGTGAGCCAGGAACAATCATTGAGAAAGAAGATCGCTCACTGTTTCGTGCGCGTACTGAAATTCTTTGCTCGAAATGTGGTGGACATTTAGGCCACGTATTTGACGATGGTCCAACCCCAACGGGGCTTCGCTACTGCGTTAATTCTCTATCGATTGAATTCGAAGAAACGAATTAAACGTCTAAGAAGCGTCGGATCGCAATTGCTGATCCAACTGATCCAATAAGTATTCCAACCACAAGCACTACGGCATTGGTGCCAAGTAGCGCGTTGGTGTTGAGTTGGAACTCATTGTGCAGTGGGTACCAAACGTGAAGTGCGGTTACCGCACCAACCGCTACGAGCGATCCGAGAAGTCCCTGAATGAATCCTTCAGTTATGTATGGAATTCTGATGAACCAGTTGGTTGCTCCAACGAGTTTCATAACTGACACTTCGCGACGTCGAGCGAAGATTGCCATGCGAATGGTGTTGAGGATCAACACAGTCGCTGAAAGAAGTAGAACAGCGGCGAGTGCCAAGAACACGATTTGGAGAACTCTGATTGCCTTATTCATTTGACGAATCTGCTGCTCTGGGGCTGTGACCTTGTAAACACCAGGCTCGTTGCTAAATGTTGATTCAACAACAAATGCGTCCGACGGAACTACAGGGACACAGCGAAATGACGACGGCATGTCAGCCACGGTGAGAACTTGCGACTCTGAACGAGGAAGTAGCTGCACTGCTTCTTGGTAGTCCTGCTGCTGGGTGTAGAACACACAGTTCTTAACAATTGGTAAGTTAGCAAGCTGACCTTGAATGCTCGTAATTTCACCCTCAGATGCAGCTGGCTGCATCCATACAGTTACTCGGGTCCCCTGCTGCCACTGCGCAGAAGCCTGTGCGGCACTCTGCTTTAGAAGGAGCGCTGAACCTACGAGCGAAAGAGAAACAGCCACGGTGAGAATCGCAGCAATGGTCATCATGCGGTTTCGCCACAAGTTAGAGAAGGTCTCTTTAAAGGCATACCGGAAATAAACGCGCATTAGTTAGAGACCTCATCAATGCCGTACACACCGCGTACTTGGTCACGAATCATTTCACCCTTATCGAGTTCAATTACGCGACGGCGCATGCGGTCTACAAGTGCCTTGTCGTGAGTGGCCATAACAACTGTTGTCCCGGTGCGATTGATTCGCTCGAGCAGCGCCATGATTGACTCAGAGTTTGTCGGGTCGAGGTTTCCAGTTGGTTCGTCTGCGAGAAGAATAAGTGGGCGGTTTACGAAGGCACGAGCAACGGCAACACGCTGCTGTTCTCCACCAGAGAGCTCGCTCGGCAGGCTGTTGGCCTTTTCACTAAGTCCAACAAGTTCCAGAATCTGTGGAACCTGCGAATCAACAGTTGACTTTGGTCGGCCAATCACTTCGAGGGCGAAAGCCACGTTTTCAAAGACTGTTTTGTTTGGTAGAAGACGAAAGTCCTGGAAGACACAGCCAATATTGCGACGAAGGTATGGCACTCGCCACTTCGGCAAGTCACCAATGTCGCGACCAGCTTCAAGGATGCGTCCCTGGTCTGGAGTCTCTTCGCGAAGGAGAAGTCGTAGGAAGGTTGTCTTTCCTGATCCTGAAGATCCAACTAGGAATACGAATTCGCCCTTTTCAATGTCGA
>CAIKVF010000117.1 GCA_903830745.1 uncultured Actinomycetes bacterium
ACAAGCAATGTCACTAAGTAGAACAAACCCGGTCCCGCTGAAGAGTTACCCGCGCGCGCAGGACCGAGTGCAATTCCACAGAGCAGTAGTGCCATAACTCCAAAGGGCAACACTTGCCATAAGAGCACACGACTACGCATTTCAATACGAAGATCTTTTGCGCAGACAAGCAGAGCAGTACGAATCATGATTCACTCACAATTCGTCCGCCGCCTAAAACAATCGTGCGTGGTTGTAGCGCTTCGCTTCGAAGTTTGTCGTGAGCACTAAGCACCACCGTTGCACCACTTCTAACAACGTCAGCAATAAGTGCGTCAAAGAATGTTCGCGCATCATCATCAAGTGATGCGTATGGCTCATCAAGCAACCAGATCTCAGGGCGGCGAATTAGTAACCAGCTAAGTGCAAGTCTGCGACGCTGTCCAGCGCTCAGTTTCTTCGTCACCGTGTCGATTCGATTACTAAGTCCCACGCGCTGTAGTGCACGTTCAATTTCAATGAGTGGACGATCTAGTGCTTTGGCCGCGAACGTCAAGTTCTCTCTAACAGTGAGATCGTCGTAGAAGGATCCTTCGTGACCAAGCCATCCAACACGTCGTCTCAGTTCGCGAAGGTCACCATCTTTTAGATCTATGCCCGCAACAGTTCCATTTCCGTCACTAAGAGCAACGAGTCCTGCGAGCAGTCGCAGCAGACTTGTCTTTCCTGCGCCATTGACACCAGTAATAACTGTCAGTGAACCTGGAAGAAGCTGTAAGTCCACACCACTTAGGAGTGGAAAGCCACCAGAGAGTACAACTGCACTGCGCAGATCAACGGTGGGGGCAACTGCGTTAGTCATTACGTGCGACTAACGCTGCAGTTCTTTCATGTCTGCAGCAACCATCATTTCAATGAGACCGTAGAAATCAACTTCAGGCTGCCAGTTGAGTTCATTCTTGGCCTTTGCTGGGTCACCAACGAGCAGGTCAACTTCAGCGGGGCGAATGAACGCTGGGTCAATGACCACGTGCTTCTGCCAGTCAAGTCCCACTGCGTTAAAAGCAACTTCGACGAGTTCTTTCACTGAGTGCGTCTCACCAGTTGCAACGACGTAGTCCTCTGGAGTGTCTCGTTGCAGCATTGCGTACATTGCCTTTACGTAGTCAGCTGCGTAGCCCCAGTCGCGCTTTGCGTCCAGGTTGCCGAGGCGAATTTCGCTAGCTTGTCCGAGCTTGATTTTTGCGGCGCCGTTGGTGACTTTACGAGTAACGAACTCGAGGCCACGACGTGGTGACTCGTGATTAAAAAGAATTCCCGATGAAGCGTGCAGGTCGTAACTCTCGCGGTAGTTAACAGTGATCCAGTGTCCATAGACCTTGGCAACACCGTAAGGGCTACGTGGATAGAACGGGGTGTCTTCGCTTTGTGGGACTTCACGAACACGACCAAACATTTCAGATGAACTTGCTTGGTAAAAACGAATCTCTGGATTCACAATGCGAATTGCATCAAGCATGCGCGTAACACCGAGGGCAGTTGTTTCACCAGTAAGTACAGGTTGCACCCAAGAAGCCTGAACGAAGCTCTGCGCTGCAAGGTTGTACACCTCAGTTGGCTTGAAATCTTGCAAGATGTGAATGAGTGACACTTCATCCATGAGGTCACCAGACATCAATGTCAGCTTGTCCTGGATGTGGCTAATGCGCTCAATGTTCACCGTTGAGGTGCGACGCATGAGACCAGCAACTTCGTATCCCTTGTCGAGGAGGAGTTCAGCAAGGTAGGAGCCGTCTTGGCCGGTAATGCCAGTAATCAACGCACGCTTTGCCACTAAGGGTCCTCCAAAAATGGGAGCAACTGAGTGTTCAGTTCCGCAAACAACTCTACTACCGGCGCTGAAAAGTCCTTAGTTCTGCGCATAGCCTTAGTTTGTGTCCCGAATCTATGTAGTCAGCTTTCGCCTTGGTGGCACTGATGGCGTTTCAATTGAAGCAGCGAAATGGATAGACGCACTCTCCTCACTCGGCCACAGCATTACAACTGTCGCCGGAGAAGGAACGTGCGACATAACGCTCCCTGGTCTCGCAATAAACGCTGACGCTCCACCAGCGCACGACGAACTTCGAGAGGTACTCAGTGACGCAGATTTAGTGATTGTCGAAAACCTTTGTTCACTGCCGCTCAACATTGCCGCCCGTGATGCACTGTACGAAGTACTTAAAGACAAGAAGGCGCTCTTTCATCACCACGATCTGCCCTGGCAGCGCTCACACCTTGCACACTTAAGCGGACCACTTGATGCAACTAACTGGCACCACGTCACCATCAACGACCTATCGCGAAGAGAACTTCAGAATCGTGGCATTACAGCGACAACAATCATGAACAGCTTTGACTGCAACCCTCCACTTGGTGATCGCAGTAAAACAAGATCTGCCATAAACATCGCAAACGAGACGCTCGTGCTTCTTCCAACACGTGCAATACCGAGAAAGAACATTGATGGAGCATTGCAACTCTGCGCGTCACTCGACGCCGTGCTCTGGATACTCGGGCCAGCAGAAGATGGCTACGACGAAGAGCTTGCAGCGCTGCTTGACAAGAGCACCGTTGAGATTCGCCGTGGCGTTCCAAGTGGCGTAACAATCCATGATGCCTACGCTGCTTGTGACGTAGTTGTTATGCCTTCAACCTGGGAAGGATTCGGTAACCCGGTACTTGAATCGGTGACACACCGTCGCCCCTTAAGTGTCTACCCGTATCCAGTGCTTAACGAAATTGAATCGTATGGATTTGAATTCTTTGATCTCGATGAAGTTAATGAGCTGAAAGAATTCCTCAGCAACCCTAATGAAAATTTTTATGAAAGAAATCTCAACGTTACTGGTCAGTATTTTAATCTCAATGATCTACCTAAAAGACTTGCAAAGCTTCTCACCGGTATTGGGATTTCCTAGTTCGCACTAGTCTTTATACGTGGCAATGACCGAAGAAAGACCGCAGCACATAGAGCGTCGAGAACAACTTCTCGCCGTTGCTAAGAAAATCTTCGCCGAACGTGGCTTCCAGTCAACGACAATGGACGACATTGCTAAAGAAGCCGGCTTCACTAAGCCAATTCTTTACCAGTTCTTCCAGTCAAAGACTGAGCTCTACAAAGAGATCGTTGAAGACATCGCGACGAGCATGATTCATTCACTTTCAAAGGCCGTCAGCAGTGCTGAAGCGCCTAGGGCCAAGATTGAAGTTGCGTTCCGCGTTTACTTCGACATGGTAGTGAGTGACACTGACGCATTTCGCATTCTCTTCATTCACGCCCATGACGGCGAAACCGCCGGAGAACTACGCAAACTAGAAACTGGGCTCATCTCTTTCATGGTCCCCTACATTGATCTCTCAATCAGCGACGACCACCGTCGCCAGCTCGCAGCTGGTGTGCTTGGTATTGCTGAAGGCGCAGCCGTTGTCTGGCTCGTGCAGCAAGAAGCTAAGGGCTGGCCAGTTGTTGCTGCTAATGAAGCAGAGCGCCTGGCATCACGCAGCGCCACCCTCGCATGGGGTGGACTACGTGCAGTGCAGCAGGACTAGTTCAAGTCGTCGCTAGACGATCGAAGAGTTCTTTCCACTTAGATAGACCTCTATTTGCAGCTTCAATAAAACGTGCATGACGAATTTCTTCAGCAGTCAATTCTTTTTTCTCTTCAGTCATTGAACTCCTGATAATTGCGATAGTCGCTTCAACGACTATCGCACATGCAGCTACTGGATACGAATGCCAGAAATAGCGCGAGCAATAACGAGGCGCTGAATTTCGTTTGTGCCCTCATAGATTTGAGTAATCTTGGCGTCTCGCATCATACGCTCAACGGGATATTCGGTGCTGTAGCCAAAACCGCCAAGGACCTGAACGGCTTCTACTGTGGTCCACATGGCCACATCAGAGCAAAAGGCCTTTGACATGGATGAATGCCTGATGGTTTCAGGTGGAATCTTAGACAGGTCTTTCGAGACCTTGTCCAGCAGCGAACAAGTTTTCC
>CAIKVF010000118.1 GCA_903830745.1 uncultured Actinomycetes bacterium
AAAGAAGCAGCAGTAAGAGAAGTCCACCACCGTGTGAAGAACAACCTGCAGACCATTTCTTCTCTACTTCGCCTCCAGGCGAGACGCACCGAAAGTGACGAAACTCGAGTTGCCCTTCACGAAGCCGAGCGTCGTGTTCGCTCAATTGCTGTAGTGCACGAAGTGCTTTCTCGTGAACCAGGCGAAGAAGTTGTCTTTGACGAAATTGTTCGCTCAATTGTTTTGCTGGTCGAAGATACCGCCCTCGCATTTCACCCAGTCGAAATTGTCGTCAATGGTGAACTTGGAACGCTACCAACTGACCTCGCAACACCACTCGCGGTGGCACTCGCAGAGCTGCTCACAAATGCGGTGGAACACGCGTTCACTGAATTTGGTCCAAATGAAAACGTTGCGGGCATTGTGACGCTGCATCTCTACATCGATGGAGAGAATGCTGTTGCAGAAATTAGAGACAATGGTCGAGGGCTTGGTGCCGACTTCACTTTGGACGTGCCAACGAGCCTCGGACTCTCGATTGTGCGTGACTTAGTGCGTGCACAATTACACGGTTCAATTGAGATGACGACAGTTCCCCAAGAACAGGGTGGTGGAACATTCGTTCGAGTTACGGTCCCTACGACCGAGCGAGATTAAAGCTGAGCTTGACGACGGCGAGCGGCGAGCCACTGCTTGCGAAGCTTGCGGCGCTCATCTTCAGTAGTACCGCCCCAAACGCCAGATTCCTGGTTCGTTGCTAGAGCAAACTCAAGACAAGCCTTTTGTGCGTCACAGTTGTCACAAACGCGCTTTGCTGATTCGATCTGGTCAGTTGCCATTCCAGTAGTGCCCACAGGGAAGAAAAGCTCAGGCTCAGTGTCACGGCATGCAGCGTCACTGCGCCAGTCGGCGTCATCCCAGGCGTGTGTGCGGTTCCAGATCAACGACATGAGTAATCCTTTGTTTTGCTTGAATTGCTTGGCTTTTTTGCAAAGTGCTCAAGCGAAGGGATTTAAATTTTACTTTCCCCATGGCCTAAAAACAAGGGGTGATTTGTTTTTATTCGAAAACACCCTCAGCGACCTGGCAAACTCTTTGAATGCCTGAGATTTTTGCCCACCGCGGCCTACACGTGACTGAGCGTGAAAACACTATTGGTGCATTCGAAGCGGCCGTAGCCCTAGGCGTAGACGGCGTTGAACTCGATGTTCGCCGCACCCGTGACGGTGTTTTAGTGGTGCATCATGACGGCCACATTGGCCACTTAATCATTGTTGATTCACTGGCGAGTGAGCTGCCTGATTACGTTCCAACACTGCAAGACGTTATGAAAGCCTGCACCGGCGTCAAGGTAAACGTTGAAATAAAGAACATTTCATCTGAGCCGGGATACGACAAAACAGGCGACTTTGCTCGCAGTGTTCTCAACTGCCTCCACGAGAACAACTGGGAATCGAACGTCATCATCTCCAGCTTCGATAAAGCAACGTGTGCGGTGGTGCGTTCATTTGACTCAATGATGGAAGTTGCGTGGCTGCTCTGGAAGGAAGAACTTAGCGACGCCATTACCCAGGCTCACGTGCTGGGATTTAACGCGGTTAATCCTCATTTCACAAAAGTTGATGCTGTCGTGATGGCACAAGCGAATGAACTCGGAATAAAAGTGAATACTTGGACAGTGAATAAGCCATCTGACATCAGCGCCATGGCGCTGCTCGGGGTAAACACGATAATTACTGATGATCCGAAAACCGCATTGTCCCTGACCAGGAAATAGGCGATTGTTCGTTACTCGCCAGTAGGCACTAGATTATTTCCTATGAATATTGTCGTTTGCGTAAAACAGATTCCAGATCCTGCAGCGCCGCAATCCTTTGACGGATCGCACAACCTGAACCGTTCTGGAAAGTTAATTCTTGATGAGGCTGACACCTACGGTGTCGAAATGGCACTTCAGTTAGTTGATAAAGCTGGTAGCGGAGAAGTGACTGTTGTCTCAATGGGTTCGGCCGCCGATCTTGCTGGAGTTCGTAACGCACTAGCTATGGGAGCCGCTAAGGCAATCATGGTGAGCGACGACGCACTTCGTGGAACCGATGCACTCGGAACTGCGAAAGTACTCGCCGAAGCAATCAAGCGCGTTAACCCAGACCTCGTACTTTGTGCCACTGAATCTTCAGATGGTTACACCGGAACAACTCCAGTACAGGTTGCAGAACTTCTTGGTCTTCCATCAATCACATTCGCTAAGTCAGTAACAGTCGACGGAGCAACAGTGAAGGTTGACCGTCAGACTGAAGCTGGATACGACGAAGTAACGTCACCACTTCCATGCGTTGTAACAGTGACCGCTGGTGTTGTTGAGCCACGTTACGCATCGTTCAAGGGAATCATGGCTGCAAAGTCAAAGCCAGTTGAGATTCTCAGCATTGGCGACCTCGGACTTGGCGCAGTTACTGGTCCAGCCGGAGCTCGTCAGCAAATCATTTCGGTTGTTGCAGCAGAATCACGCGCAGCTGGTGAAAAGCACGTGGACGAAGGTAACGCTGCGCAGGAAATTATTACGTTCCTCGAATCAATCAAGGTCTTGTAGGAGAACATCATGGCTATTTCAAACATTTGGGTAGTAGTAGAGCCAGGTGCATCAGGACTCACCACCACATCACTTGAGCTTCTAACGAATGCTCGCACGTACGGTGCAACAGTTTCTGCAATCACATGGGAAAACGGTGCATCATTCGCAGCGCAGGCTGGCGAATACGGTGCATCGACATTGTTCGACGTTGGATCACTCGGTGGCGCGCTACCAGGAGTTCCAGTGGCATCAGCAATCGTGGCACTCGTTGCTAGCCAGGGTGCACCTGACGCAATCCTCATTCCAACGAGCTACGACGGCCGTGACATTGCGGGCCGCCTTTCAGCTCGTCTTGACCGTCCCGTTCTTACGAACGTAACTGGTCTTAGCGACGATGGTGGACTCGTAACTGAGCACCCAGCATTCGGTGGAACACAAATTGTTAAGGCAAAGTTCACTGGCGAAGCTCCTGGAATCATTGTTATTCGCGCTAAGTCATTCGCAGCTGAGTCTGGTGGAGGCTCTGCTGCAAACGTAGTGAGCGCTCCAGCTGGAGACACTGGTGCAACAGGTGCAGCAAAGATCACAACGACACACGTTGAAGAGCGCACTGGTCCACAGCTCGAAGAAGCAACAGTTGTTGTTTCTGGTGGACGCGGACTCGGTGAAGCTGCAAACTATGTACTCATTTCAGACACTGCGAAGCTTCTTAATGGTGCCGCTGGTGCGAGCCGTGCAATTGTTGACGCCGGATGGGTTCCTTACTCAGCTCAGGTTGGACAGACCGGTAAGACCGTTAAGCCAACTGTGTACATTGCGTGTGGAATTTCAGGCGCAACCCAGCACATGGTCGGCATGAAGGGCTCTAAGAACATTGTTGCAATTAACAAGGACCCAGAAGCTCCAATCTTCCAGATGGCTGATTTTGGAATTGTTGGTGATGTTCTAAAGGTTCTTCCAGAACTCATCGCAGCACTAAAAGCACGCGGTTAAGTTACTTTTCATTGAATCCCCGGCCTTATGGCCGGGGATTTTTTGCGTAATGACGTATTTTCGTCACTTAATTCTTTAGGCTTGGTACCACTTATGAGCGATTCACTTCTGCATACGAGTTCACGCCGTTGGTGGGTGCTTGTAGTCATGAGTATCACCCAGTTAATGGTCGCACTCGATTCGACAGTTATAAACATCGCGCTGCCGAGGGCTCAGGCCGAGCTTCACTTCTCATCTGCGAACCGTCAGTGGCTCATTACGGCCTACGCCCTGGCCTTTGGGTCATTGCTACTGCTTGGTGGACGACTCAGCGACCACTGGGGTCGCAAAAAAGTCCTCTACCTAGGACTCATTGGATTCGCCGTGGCGTCAGCGGTCGGAGGGATCGCCAACAGCTTCAGCGTTCTCGTCACTGCACGTGCCGTGCAGGGAGCCTTCGGTGCA
>CAIKVF010000119.1 GCA_903830745.1 uncultured Actinomycetes bacterium
CAGTGCGCTCCTAGAGCGGAGAAAACCTTCTTTGTCGGCGTCAAGAATTGCCACGAGTGAAACTTCTGGCAGGTCAAGGCCCTCTCGTAGCAAGTTGATACCAATCAAGATGTCGAATTCACCGAGTCGAAGTGAACGAAGAATTTCAATTCGCTGAATCGTGTCGATGTCACTGTGCAAATACTGAACTCGGTAGCCAGCCTTCGTAAGGAAGTTGGTGAGGTCTTCTGACATACGTTTGGTGAGTGTTGTGATCAGAGCGCGCTCGTTGCGCGCTACGACAGCATCAAGTCGAATGCGAAGATCGTCAATCTGATTCTTTGTTGGAACAACAGTGATGGTGGGGTCAAGTAATCCCGTTGGACGAATGACTTGCTCAGCAATTTGATCACTGTGTTCAATTTCGTATGGTCCAGGTGTCGCTGAAACAAAAACCATCTGAGGAACAATGTTCATAAACTCATCAAAATTGAGTGGACGATTATCCATGGCGCTTGGGAGTCTGAAGCCGTGTTCAACCAATGTTTCTTTTCTTGATCGGTCTCCTGCGTACTGACCTCTGATTTGAGGGACTGCAACGTGTGACTCGTCAATTACTACCAACATGTCTTCTGGGAAGTAGTCAAGCAACGTGTAGGGGCGCTCCCCTGTTTTTCTTCCATCAAGATGCGCTGAATAGTTTTCGATACCTGCACATATTCCCGTTTGCTCCATCATCTCGAGATCATGTTCAGTGCGTGAGCGAAGTCGCTGCATCTCGAGAAGCTTTCCTTCTTTTTCAAATTTCGCGAGCTGAATTTGGAGTTCATCTTCAATTGATCGACATGCACTATTTAATGTTTCAGAACTCGTGGCGTAGTGCGACGCGGCAAAGAGAGTGAATTCTTTGACCTTGCCACGCTGCTCCTGAGTTACCGGGTTAAAAAAGGTGATCTCTTCGACTTCGTCATCAAAGAATGAAACTCGAATTGCTTCATTGCTATATGCAGGCTGAATTTCAAGGGTGTCACCTTTCATTCGAAAAAGGCCACGCTCGAGCACTAGTTCATTTCGGTTGTACTGCATCTCGACAAGTCGTCGAAGAAGTTGTCGTTGATCAAATTTCATACCAACTTCTATTTGGAGCATTCTCGCTCGGTATTCCAGAGGAGATCCAAGTCCGTAGATACATGAAACCGATGCAACAACAATCGTGTCGCGGTGCGTAAGGAGCGAAGAAGTTGCTGCGTGACGTAACCGGTCAATCTCTTCGTTTATTGAACTGTCCTTTTCAATAAAGGTGTCGGTGCGAGGAATGTACGCCTCAGGCTGGTAGTAGTCGTAGTACGAAACAAAGAACTCAACTCTGTTTTGAGGCAACATCTCTTTTAACTCTGACGCCAACTGTGCTGCAAGTGACTTGTTTGGCTCAAGAATCAGAGTTGGTCGCTGCACTTGTTCTACGAGCCAAGCAATAGTGGCCGTCTTTCCACTTCCGGTAATTCCTTCGAGCGTTTGATACCTAAGTCCGTCATTGATTCCACGGGTAAGTGTTGCGATTGCAGTTGGTTGATCACCTGACGGCTGGAAAGGTGATTCAACGAGGAACTTATCCACGCAGTAAGCCCTCGCTTAGTAACGCTTCGTTCACACTGTTATGAAGATCTTCTGTTGATCCTTCATTCCAAATGACTCGGTCGACGATCGACGAGCGAATTTCATTCGACACCTGTGTATCAATTCGAGCTTGAGCATCGCTTTCACTGAAGCCGCGGTGCTCGACCAATCGCTTTTTTGCGATTTCGGGTGACACAAGAACCGCCCAGGCTGAGTCGAGTGAAAAAATCTGGCGATGTTCGCTTCGATACAACGGAAGAGCAATAAATACGGCGCGAGTTGTGCAAGCTTCAATTTGGCGAAGTATTTCTATACCTATTGCTGGATGCGTAATTGAATTGAGACGATTACGGGCCGAATCATTGGAAAAGATAATTTTTGCAAGGAATTCTCTGTCAATTGTCTGATCTAATTTAAGAATCGAATCACCAAAAGCGTCACGAATTGCCTGCCAGGCAGCCTTTCCTGGCTCCACAATCTGATGGGCTACGTCGTCAGAATCAATCACGCTGAAGCCCTGCTTGACTATGAAATCACAAGTTAAGGACTTTCCAGCACCAATACCTCCGGCGATTGCAATCCGTTTCATGTCTCTACGGTACTAAGAATTTTCCAAGTTAAGGGCAACTTGACATTTAGTCAGTAAAAGTTTGGCTATTGTTTCCCAAGTACCTGAGGGGGAACGTGGGACGATATTTACTTCAACGACTAGTGACGCTTATTGCGATTCTCTTTGTCGTGTCGATCGGTAGCTTCTATCTAATTCATCTTCTTCCAGGTGACCCGGCATTCCTTATTTTGGGATTTAATTACAACCCGGTCACCAAAGCGGTTCTAGATGCACAGCTCGGGCTAAACCAACCGATTTATCTTCAGTACTTCACATGGATTGGTCACGTACTCCACGGAAATCTTGGAACTTCGTTTATTTCTCACACTCCAGTGCTATCGACAATCCTTCGAGCAATTCCAATTGACCTCGAAATGATTGTCATCAGTCAAATAATTGCCTTCGGTGCTGCAATCCCACTCGCCATGAGATCAGCCAAGCGACCCGACAGCACACTCGACCGACTATTGAGTGCTGGAAGCTTCGTACTGCTCTCAGTTCCTGGATTTATCGTGATTGTGCTTCTAGTACTTATTGTCTCGGTGAAGTTGGGCATTCCAAATACTGGACCATCAACGTACGTTCCATTTTTGCAAAATCCTATTCAGAACCTTTCCAGCCTTCTTCTTCCTTCCCTAACCTTGGCCGTTGGAAGCTTCGTTTTGTACTTCCGAGTTCTACGAAGCGATCTCACTGGAGTGCTACAGGAAGAGTTCATTACGATGGCTCGCTCTAAGGGAATTAGCCAGAAGCGGATCATGTGGCGCCACG
>CAIKVF010000120.1 GCA_903830745.1 uncultured Actinomycetes bacterium
GATAAGGCAAAGTCAGGTCTTAGTGAAAAAGATGCGTGGCCAATTCCCTACTGGCACACCGACGCTGCAATGGCGGCAATGGCACTGCTCCTTCTTATTGAAGAAGCAGGACTGCAAGCAACAATCTGGGGGAACTTCAGAAATGATGCGGCAGTTCTCTCGTGGGCTGGCGTTAAGGATGAAGAACTATTCGCAACAATCCTCATTGGACGCGGCGATGGCAACGATGTTGCGTCAAAGTCACTTCAGCGCGAAGTTCCGTCTCGAAGTGATCGAGTTAGACGAGTACAGCCTTAGTTACTGATGAACTCGAGCAGTGCGGTGGTTAGGGCCTTCGGCCCAGCGTGCCATTGTCCATGCGAGGTCGCTCTGGCGATTTAGGTATGGAACAACAAGTGAGTCTTCAATTGGGTAGCCAACGGCAATGCGCTCCGCGCGTCGAATAACGGTGCGAGCAACATCTAGTGCAGCAGAGAGTTGATTCTCACCAGGAACAACAAACTCAGTTGGCATTTCAATTTCATCTGAGAGTGCGTCAATTTGACTCTCGAGCATTTCAATCATCTCGATTGTGACAAGAGTCTTATCTGCAGTGAGCTTGTGACGATTCTCAGGCAGCGTTGCAACTTCTGCCATCAGCACCCAGAGGTGACGCTCAAGAGTAATGAGAAGTTCATTGAGCCGCGATCCCGGTTCAGTCAGCGCTCTGGCCATGCCAAGCATGGCCTGGGCCTCATCAACAGCACCATTTACTTCAATAGGGTCTGAGGTCTTCTCAGTACGGCCACCAAAGTACAAGCCCGTTGTTCCGTCATCGCCACCACGTGTATAGATCTTCACAGTGCCAGCGTAGTGATTCCTTTGTTGACTAGTAGCCTTATTAATCAATGTCGTCCAATATCCGCCCACCTTTTGCCCGTCCGGCCGCGAACGACCCCTACCTGGACGCCCTAGCGAAAAAAGTCCTTATTTATGACGGTGCCACCGGCACCAACCTCCAGATTCAAGAACTGACCGCTGCTGACTTCGGAGGCGAGAAATTTGAAGGCTGTAACGAAATACTTTGTGTCACGAAGCCCGAGTCAATCGAACGACTGCACCGTTCTTTCTTCGACGTTGGCGTTGACGTAATTGAAACAAACTCGTTTGGATCATTTGGGGTTGTCCTTGCTGAATATGGAATTCCTGAACGAGCACACGAGCTCGCGCTCGCCTCAGCAAAAATTGCTCGAAAGATCGCTGACGAATATTCAAGTCCAGGTGACAAAAAATTCGTAAGTGGATCAATTGGACCGGGCACAAAGTTCCCAACACTTGGACAGATCACCTACGACGCTCTTTCTGAGAGCTACGAAGAACTCGCCTATGCGCTTCTAGAAGGTGGCGTTGACGTTCTGCTCGTAGAAACTATGTTCGACCTACTTTCTGGAAAAGCTGCAATCGCTGCGTGTCACCGTGCAATGGCTCGTCACGGACGCATTGTTCCAATTCAGACGCAAGTGACAATTGAACTCACTGGTCGCATGCTTCCTGGAACAGAAATAAATGCCGCGATCACCGCACTGTCGCCTCTCGGTATTGACATCATTGGCCTTAACTGCGCCACTGGTCCAGTTGAAATGTACGAACCACTTCGCACGCTCTCTGAATCTGCACCAATGCCAATTAGCTGCCTGCCTAACGCGGGACTTCCAAGCGTTGTTGACGGCAAGATGCACTACGACCTAACGCCAGATCAACTCGCTGAACAC
>CAIKVF010000121.1 GCA_903830745.1 uncultured Actinomycetes bacterium
GAGAAATTAGGAATTCGATTTGAAGGAATTGCGGAGCGCTATTTAGAAATCGATGGTGCATGGGAAGATCATGCTCGCTACGCCATCACGTCTGAAGAATGGAATGATCGAGCACCAGAGCTTGTTGCAAACTGGCTGCTCAGTATTAACTAAACCGCTTCGTACGTTCTATTTTTGAGTTCGCCAACTCCTGCAATGCGCAGTGTCCCATTTAGGGTTGCAGCAATTCCGAGACCTCCAAGTGATCCATCTCGTGGCAATACAACAAGCGTGTTGGTTTCTCCACGTGCGAGCGCGAGACCCTGCACTCGAGCTTTACGAGCTGCGTCACTAACGGCAGAAACTTCAATTTCTTTTGGTAACTCAACAATTGGGTTTTCGTACACAGTTTTTGAAAGATCGCGAAGGTCATGAAGCATTTTTCTTGAATCGCTTCCCAGCTTCACTGATGAACCCCGTACGTCGTCCCATGTCACGGTGAGTGGCTCAATGTCAATTTCAAGTAATCGAGCAAGATAGAAAAATTCAGCATCGTATGCGAATCCATCAATCATCGCCAACGCTGCGAGCACTCGTGCAGTTCCTCGCTGGAATCCTTTAAATCCACACTGGGTGTCACGCAGTGTGGTGCCGGTGTAGTGCTTAACCATTTTGCTGAACGCAGATCCTGCAATAGACCTAAGTACGGAGTCGTATTCGATTTTTCCGTTTACCGTACGAGAACCAGGAACTACAGCATGAGTCTGAAGCAGCGCAATCATTTGTGGCATTTGTACTGGGTTGATGGCCATATCTGCGTCGGCCACAATGATGTTGTCACCTTGCGCGACAGCAATACCAAGTCGAACGGCAGCACCCTTACCGAGGTTTTTTGGTTGCTGCATCAGTAGTTTTTCAGGCAGCCCACCGTAGAGATCGTGAGCAATTTTTAGAGTTGCATCTGTTGATCCGTCATCTATGAAAATGACTTCAGTATTTGTTGCTCCAAGCTCATTGAGAACTGGTGAGAGTCTGGCGAAACCTCGAGCAAGTCGTGCCTCTTCGTTATAGGCAGGGATGATGATTGATGTTGTAATTGTCATGATGCTTACGGGCGCGCAGCTCCGATGAGTCCGAATGTAAAGAGTGGCTGGTAACCAATCTTTGTGCCCGATTTCGCTGCTGCAAAAATTGTGCTGGTGCCGTATGGCCCACTTCCGATGTACATAACCACGTGGTCAACCTGGTGATCACCGTCAAGGTTGTAATAGAACAACAAATCACCAGGTTGCAGCGCACTCAGTGCAACGTGGTGCATTGCTGGCCACTGGGTCTGTGTGGTTCTTGGAATTTTGAATCCTGCTTGAGCCCATGCCCACTGCACTAATCCAGAGCAGTCGAATCCTCTGCCCGGGAATGTTCCACCCCAGATGTAGGGGAGACCAATCTGCGATAGCGCTGCAGCGACTGCGGCTGCTCCTTCTTTGGTTCCGGCAATTTGTGAAACCGCAGGCGGCACTGCTTTAGCAATTGCTGAAAGGACTGCGTTACCAGCAGCGGTACCACCTACCGACTGCGCTACTGCAACAGCTTGTTGCTGACCTGCGTAGTTGTGGGCTTTGGCTGCAGCAATACCTTGTTGAATTTCGTAATTAATAATTTGAGTTTTGAAGGCACCCTTGATGCTGTTGAGCGTCGCACGCGTTGCGTTTTCGTTTGCAATGTTCTGCTGCATCAATGCTTTCATTTTGTTGGTTTGTTCTTGCGCCGCGGCCTCTTGAATCGTTACTTGCTTGATTGCAGCATTCAGTGACTTCTTTTGTGCTTCGTACGTTGATTTAATTTGATCAAGGTTCCCAATCACTTGATCCTGGAAAACTTTTCTTGCGTCACTAGAGGTGATGTCCTGATTAAAGAGCGAAAGAATTTGTGCATCTGCTGCACCGTAGACGTATGCATTCACGATTGCGCTCGCCATGGCGTGTTCTGTGACGAGAATCGCGGCTTTTTTCGCAGCAACCTGCTTGTTCAAATTGTAAATGTTGTACTGAATCTGTTGGAGTTTTTCCTTGGCCCCTCCGTACGCATTCGCAGAAGATTCACTTATCTGTGATTGACGTGAAAGCGTTGCAGATAGCGTTTTAATTTGCGCAAGGGCATCAGTTACCGTTCCGGCTTGGGCTGAAGTTAGGGGTGCCAGAACCGTGACCAGCATTGTGCCAGCCAGTACTAGAGCGGGGATTGACCGAATCGTGCCCCTACGATGCACGCGAATCATGAAAACAGCCTAGTTAGTGAAGTTAAGAAAATAGCGAGTTTCAGGTGGGGTTTGGCTATGAGTTACGGTTACAGCGCACCAATATTGCGTGGGGGCGTAGCCCAATGGCAGAGGCAAGGCGCTTAAACCGCCTCCAGTGTGGGTTCGAGTCCCACCGCCCCTACGCGGTATTTGGTCGTCTAATTCTTTAGTATCGTTGCTCCGTGGCTAAGAGTTCAACAGGTAAATGGGTAAGCAGGGTTGGAGCTTCTGGAGGCGGAAAGGCCTACAAGAAGTCTCGTCCAGGTAATTACTACGGCGTGCTCGCGATCATTGTCATTCTCGGACTCGCAATGACCGTGTATTCACGTTACGAATACCAGAACCCATCAGTCGCGACTACAACAGCCGCCGGCGTTGCGCCAGTGATTGGCACTAGTTGGTACGAGGCCATGAACGTAGACGCATGTGGCGTTAACTACTCACTTACTCCTGATACCACGACGCAGCTTGGATTCACTATTGGTGCAAGCAACGTGCTTCATGTTGCTCCAGTCTCAGAGTCTGAAACTGGAACGAAAGCAACGCTCGCACTCTTCGTTACCGAGCACCACGGAATCGTCGCAACTTCTTCAAGCTTGGCGCTACCAACCCCAACTGGAATTGCCAACAAGGCAACAACGTGGAATAACGGTGACGTCTGTGGTCCAAAGACTAAGTACGCAGGCAAGACCGGAACGGTTCAGTATGCCTACTGGATGTTTGGTCAAACTAAGCCAACGGTTGTAACTGACCCTACAAAGGTTCCGTTCTCAGCTAACCAAATGTACGTAACAATGGCGTTCCTTCCAAGTGGTGTAACGCCATCGAAGCCAAGTGCAGAAACAATCGTTGCAATGTCAAAGAGCATTCAGGCAGCTGCATCAGCAACTACGACTACTGCACCGGCCGGATCACTCAGCACC
>CAIKVF010000122.1 GCA_903830745.1 uncultured Actinomycetes bacterium
AGATGATGTGACAAATACAGGATTAATTGCTCCCATCTCTGCAAAGACTGGAATAGGCACTTCGCGTTTAGCTGTCAGTTCCATAAGCAACTTACCAACTGCGCCAGAACCAGTGAACCCTACGGCTGTAATTCTTGGATGCTCAGCAAGCCAATGGGTTATCTGAGGATCATTTCCTTCGACAAGTGAGAAAAGTTCCTTCGGCTGGCCCGAATCTGCAATTCCCTTTTGAATGGCGGCAAAAACTGCTCTTGAGGTGTTTGGGTGAGAAGGGTGCGCCTTTAGAACAACGGCGCAACCGGCAGCAAGCGCACTTGCAGAGTCTCCACCAGCGGTCGAGAAAGCCAGTGGAAAGTTGCTTGCAGCAAAAATAGCTACCACTCGGAGCGGCTGATTTATTTTGCGAATATCAGGGCGTGGTCCCATTCCGTAAGCAGGATCGGCGCGATCAATCTTTGGATCCAAGAAGGCGCCTGAAGCGACTAATTCTGCGAATGTATTGATTTGAAAAACTGTGCGAGTGAGTTCGCCGTTAATGCGAGCCTCTGGAAGGCCAGATTCTTGCATTGCGAGGGGGACAATCTTCGCCCGGTCAGATTCGATTGCCAATGAGATATTTCGCAGTAATTGAGCGCGCTGAGCTGGCGAGAGCAGGGGAGCGTTGGCTGCTTCAATTGCGGCGGCAACTTCAGATTGTGAAGCGTTCTGGATCTCTGGTCCGAATTCTTCGGCCGTATGAGGGTTAACTGCGCGAAAAGATGTCATGCGCAGAATCTAACAGGTCAGCCAGAGGTACTGGTTGCAGTCCTTACGTTGGCACGCGTAACAGTTACGGATATTGCATCTGAGATATTTCTATTGCCGGGGGTTCCAGCGGTGGTGGAGTGATATTGGCACTGGACTGAAATCGTGGCTAGCGGCGCCAAAGTAAAGGTCACTGCCGCTGAATTCGTTGAGGCGTTTGTATTTGTCAGCATATTTGTAAGAACTCCGGTGTTGCAGGTTCCAGTAGCACTCCACGTTCCTGCCACCGTACCACTCACCCGGCAGTAATTAAGAAGAACGGTGTATGCATTTGTACCACTTGTCGTTGTGGTTGTCTGTCCTAAAGTGAAGGAAAGAGTTTGTAAAGTGCCCGTATTGGTAATTGTGAAGTAAGAACCTTTTGCAGCCGCCGTATCTCGAATAACCGGATTAACGGTGGTGACTGAGGGAACAACTTTCCAGGAACCTGAGCCGATCAACTGTGGAATTGAATTAGTTGCCGTGCCAACATTTGTTGCATTAGCAAAAGCAAGGCCGAAGCAGTTGAGTATTACGACTACAACTGCTGCGGCCTTCTTTGTTCTCTTCGACATGGCTACTTAACTAATTAGCCGTTCGTTACTGAGGCATTGCGTTGGGTTGTACGAATCTTCCAGTTAATGCTTGCAGAAAGTCCCTGAATAGTTCCGCCAGGTAGCGTTCCATTTGTCACTGTTTCAGCAATAGATGCTGGAAGAGTGAGTGTGAATTTCAAGTAGGTAGTCGTAGAAGCTGGCACAGTGCCTGTAAACAATGTGAGTTCAACTCCTCCACCTGTTGTTGTATTCATTGTGGAAAGCGCTGTGTTTGACGCTGTGGTCGCTGTAGTTGTGCCTGAACAGGTTCCTGCAGGCATTGCCCATGCTACGGAACACTGAGTGACACTTACCGTTAATCCTTTTGATGCGCTGGTTGTCAGCAGCGTTGAGGCAGTCGCGGTGTCGTTAATAGACAAGTAGAAATTCTGCGCAGGCATTGTTCCGGTTGTCACACCAACGGCAAAGTTCAGCGTATCTCCGGGTGCCATTGCTGAAACGGTCGAAGTAAAACCACTAGATCCAGCATTCGCTGCGGTAATCAACGACAACGTTCCTGACTGAATAACCTGAGGCGTTACATTTGTCGCAACGGCATCTAAGTTTGCGGAAGCAGCAGTAGACGCCACTGTGATTCCAACGGTGCCAACTACGGCGACAATTGTAATTTGCGCAACCGTTCTGGCGAAAAGATTCGTTGAGGTCATGAGGGACTTAAGCATTTTCTCTCTTTTCTGCTTCATATAGGTGGGGGGAAGTGATGGCTTCTTTGTGCTTCTTATCTTCTTTGCGGCGCTTTACGAGGATATTTGACACGATGATTACGTTGAAGATCACAAGGACGAAGAGTCCAATGAGTTTTCCACGCGTAGAACTAAGAGCACTTACGACATAACCAAGATTTGGGATTGTCTTGACTACCTTTCGAACCGGGGAGTTAAGCCCAATATCAACTGGCTTATCAGCAACAGGGTTGCTATCTCCCTTTGTTGTAATGGTTAGGGCAGTGGCTGTGGTGCTAAGTGATTGAATTCTGTGTGATTGGAGCGTCCAGTTCTCTGGATTAACTAGCATTACAACGTCATTTGGTTGCAAAGTGGAAGCTGTGACAACCTTTGCAACAATCATGTCGCCTGGGTTAATCGTGGGGCGCATGCTTCCGGTCGTAACGGTATGAATTGATATCCCAAAGTAAGAGGACATAACTGCCGGCCCAACAAGTGCAACCGATACGCTGATCACGAAAGCAATGTTTAAGACTCTTGCCCATCGTTGACGAGCTAGCGTTCCGTTGTCGCGTCTATCTGCAATCGTTCCTACGCGCTGACGGCGTTCAACGAACTCGTTTGTCGCAGCGTCTATAGGACGTTGATTTTTCATTGGATAAACGTACGGTCTAACCTCAAGCGCGACACGAGAGTTCTTGGGGGCAATCCCCCCGTGGTTACTTGCGAGTTACTTTGTAAATTTTAAATGAAGGACATCGCGCGCAGATACTTCATCGCAGCTGTCACTCGACGATTTGTAAGCTCTGACGCTGGTTCTACATCGAGCAAACTAGACGCAGCTGCGATTGTTCGCTCAACTGCTTTTGCTGAAATCCCACACGCTTTACCAATTGCAGCGTTG
>CAIKVF010000123.1 GCA_903830745.1 uncultured Actinomycetes bacterium
GATTCTCGAAATGCAAGGGCTTACGAACTTCATTGCAGAGAATGCTGAAATTTCTAGAAACGGCATGATCCAAATGGTGACGAGTCAGCTACCTGAAGGATTCGATGTTGCAAAACACTTCACACCTCGTTACCTGCCTTCTGAGCAGCGCGTGGCACGAATACTTGATGGCGATTTCTTTAAAGTCATCAGCTCTGGGCAAGTTTCAATGGTGACTGATGAAATCAGCACGTTCACCCCAAGTGGCATCATCACCAAAGATGGAACAGTTATTGAAGCTGACGTTGTAATCACGGCGACTGGTTTTGAGCTGTCTGTGCTCGGTGACATTGCCATGAGTATCGATGACGCACCAATTGATGTAGCTGAGCGAATAACTCACCGTGGCGTTATGTTCAGTGGCGTTCCGAACTACGCGTGGAGCTTTGGAGCACTGCGACTTAGTTGGACTACCCGTATTGAAGTCATTAGTGATTACATTTCACGAATGCTGTCTTTCATGGACGGCCAAGGAACAAAAGTGGTCACCCCAACACTTCGCCCAGAAGATCAAGGAATGGAAATCCTGCCCTTTGGTGATCCAAAATTTTCACCTGGCTACGTACAGCGAGCTAGAAATTCGCAACCAAGATCTGGTGACCGTGAACCGTGGATGATGAACATTGACTACTGGGATGAACGCGAAACTCTTCCAAAAATAGGTTTTGACGATGGAACACTCGTTTTCGAGAATTAGTGAGAACATAGAAAAATGACTAAAGCAAAAATCTTTGAGTGGCTGGGAGTTGCCACCGCCATTTTTTACTCACTTCTCATTGCGATGAACATTGGCGGTGAATTCATAGGATTCACACTTTTACTGCTGTCTTCGATATTCATTGGAATTTGGGCGCGCATGGGAAAGCACCGTGGAATTCTTTTTCTTCAGTTTTTCTACGCCACCGCAGGGATCATTGGAATGATCCGTTGGTTTAAATAAGCAAGCGGGCTACTGGGCTTTCTTAACAACTTCACGCGATTCACGTGCAGCAGCTTTAAAAATTCCCTTACTCATTAGCGACTTTTCAACATTTCTACGTTGCTCGTAGATAGCTTCACGATCTGCGTGAATTGCTGGGTCATCTGGAGCTGCCCAACCTGCAAGGTCGGCCAAGTGACACGCCAGGCGAATATCAGAATCGAGCAGTTCCATTGCTCTGCGCATGAGAACATCTGGCCCACCAGCAAGTGAAGCAATTTCTGCGCCCAGGTCAGCATTCGGTGCAGGCTTTAAGTGCGAAGCAACGCCGTCCCACCATCCACCGTTGAGGCGCCAGATGTTTCGAACAACAAATTCAGGCTCGTCATAGAGCGGTCGAAGATACGGCTTCTCGAGAACTTCACTCGGAACTTTCACTTTGTGAATAATTGTGTCAAGTGTTTCCCCAGCGTTCATCATGGCAACGGCTTCAGTAACGAGTGACTCGAGCGATGACGCAATATCATCGAGCACTCTTGCGATCCGCTCTTTGCCTTCAATAGGAAGTCCGTGAGCAGGAACGAGAAGCTCTGGCCCTTGATCAATCATTTTGCGAAGAGCCTGTGCCCATTCGAGTGCGTAGCGTTGCACTTTTTGTGGGTTACCGGCATTTGGATAATTCCAAATGATGAAGTCACCAGTGAAGATCCACTTCTTTTCAGGAAGCCATGCCCACAAGTGATCATCAGTTTCTCCGCGAGCGTGATGGAGCTCAATAGTTGTTCCACCAGCGTTCAGTGTCAACTGATCCGTGAAGGTCTCATCAGGGACAAGCGTTGAACGAGAAAGGAACCGCTCCGCACCCTCAGTAATTTCAACTGACATGTCACTTCTGATGCCGCCGAACTGCCGCTTGTTGATTGCAACGTTCCAGAGATTTGTTTCCTCGTAACGATCGAGTCGCTTTGCAACATTTTCATGAGCAATGACATGAGGACGTTTTTCTCCTCGAGCTTCGGCGTCTTTCTTGAACGCGACA
>CAIKVF010000124.1 GCA_903830745.1 uncultured Actinomycetes bacterium
CGCAGCTTCTCAGACCGTGCTCCTCGCGGAGACCGTCCAGAGCGTGGCAATGACCGTCCGTTCACACCTCGTAGCGACCGCCCAGAGCGCAGCTTCGGTGACCGTGACCGCGCAGCATCACCACGTGGTGAACGCAGCTTCTCAGACCGTGCTCCTCGCGGAGACCGTCCAGAGCGTGGATTCGCAGACCGTGCTCCTCGTGGCGACCGTCCAGAGCGTGGATTCGCTGACCGTGCTCGTGAAGCACGTCCAGATCGCGGTAGTGAACGTCGTCCAAGCCGTGACTTCGCAGACCGTTCTTCTTCACCTCGTGGCGGTAAGGAAAAAGAAGGCACCGTTAGTTTCTTTAACGACTCAAAGGGATTTGGGTTCGCAAGCGATGACAAGGGTGACGACTTATTCATTCACTTCTCTTCAATCCAGGGTGACGGCTTTAAGTCACTCAGCGAAGGCCAGAAGATCACATTCGAAGAGGCTGAGGGTCCAAAGGGCCGCGAAGCTCGCAACGTACGCGTTGTTGGTGGCGGACGTTCACGCCGCTAAAGTTTGTAACCATGTCTGAGAAACCATTTGTAGAACCACACACTGGCCCTGCCCCCGACGACCTTCTTATTGAAGAAATCGTTGTTGGTAGTGGCGACGAAGCAACAGCTGGTCAAACTGCGGTTGTCCACTACGTAGGAATTTCTGCCTCAACCGGCGAAGAGTTCGATGCGTCATGGAACCGTGGCGACACCTTCTCATTTCCACTTGGTGCTGGATACGTAATCCAGGGCTGGGACCGTGGCGTTGTTGGAATGAAAATTGGCGGACGACGCCGACTCGTTATTCCTTCACACCTCGGATATGGAGAGCAGGGCGCTGGTGGCGTTATTGCACCAGGTGAAACGCTCATCTTCGTTGTTGACTTAATCGCTCTTCGCTAGTTCGAAGAATCAATTGCCAGCATTCGCTGGAAGTCACCGTAACGCTCACAACAGATTTCTGAAAGAAGTCGTAGTCGGTCGTTAGGGTTAGCAAGGCTTAGTACTTTGAACTGATCAAGTGTCGACATTGGCGTCATTGCGCACAACTGCCAGCTGCGAATCTTTGGATCACTGTCCATTTCACAATTTGATCTGGTGTAGTCATCTGCATTGATTTCACTCTGCAGTGTACGAAGTGCCTTAACTGCTGATTCAGTGGAGCGAAGCAAGGTTTCATCAATACCGCACTCAGTGCAGTGTCGTTCTTTCACAATTGCTTGTGGATAGGGATCGTCTTTTAGCCACTCAACAACTTCGCAGCATTCAATCCCCTCAACCACGAGCAGTGTTTTACCGTCACTAGTCTTTTGACTCGCAACGATTTTCACAACAGTTCCGTTACCGAGGCGCACATCACCACCGCCAACTTCTGATCCACGTTCAATCAACGTTGTGCCAAAAGTCCCTTCGTCGTCGAGGTCTGTAAGCATCTGTTGATAACGAGCTTCAAAAACGTAAAGCCCAGCAGTTTGATAAGGGAATATGACCATCCCGAGCGGGAACATTGGGAGTCTTTTGCTGGTCACATGAACAGCCTAAAGGTGAATTATTTGTGAACTAACGCTTTTCCAAAGCTTCTGCGAGCGAACGCAGGGCATTGCCGCGGTGCGAAGTGGCGTTCTTTTCTTGCAAAGTCATTTCTGCCAGCGTTTTGCCGCCAGCGTGCGACGGAAGAAATACTGGGTCGTACCCGAAGCCGTTACTTCCTTTTGGCTCAGCACCAATAGAGCCCTCCATAACTCCTTCGACGCTCAACGATGTGCCGTCGGGGTACGCCACACAGATAACAGTCCTAAACCTCGCTGTACGCGGCGCAGCAACACCAGAGAGCATGCTCAGTAACTTGACGACGTTCTCTTCGTCACTCGCCCCAACGCCTGCGTAACGCGCACTGTAGACACCCGGCGCTCCGTCCAACGCATCTACAAAGAGTCCAGTGTCATCTGCAACAGCGGCGTGTCCAGTTGCGTCAGCGAGTGCACGAGCCTTTAAGAGTGCATTGCCCTCAAGCGTGTCTTCAGTTTCATCAACATCTGGCACATCAGACGGTCGTGGAAGAACTTTGATGTTCAGCGCGCTCAATACCGACTCCATCTCCACTTTCTTGTGGGGATTTGCGGTTGCTAAAACGAATGTGGTCATCGAGGAGATGGTGGTGTTGCAAGTACTGCTCGCTGCGCAGTGTGAATTGCACTAATGCCGCTTTGTGCCAGGTCGAGTAGCTGGCTTAGCTCTTCTCTCGAGAAGGCCTCTTGCTCTGCAGTCCCCTGCACTTCAACAAAACGTCCAGCACCAGTCATAACAACGTTCATGTCCGTGTCCGCGCGTGAGTCTTCTTCGTAAGGAAGATCGAGCATTGGAACACCGCCAACGATGCCGACAGAAATAGCAGCAACGAAATCACTCAGGGCGTGTTGCTTAATTGTTCCCTTTTGAACAAGACGAGTAATTGCGTCGTGTAGCGCCACGTACCCACCACAGATTGATGCGGTGCGAGTTCCACCATCTGCTTGGAGAACATCACAGTCGACTGTGATTGCGAGGTCAGGTAGCAACTCGAGTCGAGTGACTGTGCGAAGTGAGCGTCCAATGAGGCGCTGAATTTCTTGTGTGCGTCCAGACTGCTTGCCCTTTGCGGCTTCACGATTATTTCGTTCAGGAGTTGAACCAGGCAGCATTGAGTACTCAGCAGTGACCCAGCCCTTGCCAGAGCCCTTTAGCCAGCGTGGAACGTCTTCTTCGACTGATGCGGTGCAGAGAACTTTTGTGCGACCGAAGCTAACAAGGACTGACCCTGCTGCCATGTCGGTGTAGTCGCGTACAAATGAGAGTGGACGGGCCTGATCTGGGGTACGGCCATCGGCGCGCTGAACTGACATGGGACTCCTTAAAAACACCGTGTTGTGCGTCTTAACGGTAGCGGAGATTTAGAAGTAAATGATTTTCTTGGCTCGTTCAACGACTTCATCGATGTCGTCGCTCCAGGCGCCAGTTGAAAGGTACTTCCAGCCATCGTCACAGGCAATAGTGACAATTGTTGCTTCTTGGTCATCAGGAATTGTGTTGGCACACTTCACGGCACCAGACATGATGGCTCCAGAAGAGATGCCTACGAAGAGTCCAACTTCGGTCATACGACGGGTCCACTCGATTGATTCTTTAGGGCGAACGATTACCTTGCGGTCGAGCATTGTTTCGCCACCAGCGTCAATAAAGATTGGCGGGATGTAACCATCGTCGAGGTTGCGCAGTCCATCAACCATTTCACCGCTCGGTGGTTCAATGGCCCAAATTTGAGTTCCAGGCTTTTGTTCTTTTAGAAACTTGCCAACACCCATCAATGTTCCAGAGGTTCCAAGCCCCGCAACAAAGTGTGTGATCTCAGGAACGTCACGAAGGATTTCAGGACCAGTGGTGGTGTAGTGCGCCATTGGGTTCGCTGGGTTCGCGTACTGATACAAAAACACCCAGTCAGAATTTTCAGCACTGAGCTTCTGAGCTAAACGCACTGCCCCATTTGATCCTTCGCTACCGGGTGAGTCAATGATCTCCGCTCCCCAAGCAAGAAGTAATTGACGTCGCTCTGGCGACACGTTTGATGGAAGAACAACCTTCAGGTGGTACCCACGAAGGCGACACACCATTGCGAGTGCAATGCCAGTGTTGCCCGATGAAGGCTCAATCAGAATCTGACCTGGCTTTCCAGGGATCAAGATGCCATCGCGTTCTGCAGCTTCAATGAGTGAATACGCAATGCGGTCCTTCACTGAGCCAGCAGGATTACGACCTTCAAGTTTGGCAAGAATTTTTACGTTCGGCTTAGGCGAAAGTGCACTGATATCAATAACTGGTGTATTACCAATTAATTGAAGTACCGAATCGTAACGAGCCACTACTGTGCTCCACCTGCAACTGCAGGTAGCAATGTGACTTCATCGCCGTCAGCAACCGGCGCGTCAACGCCACCGAGGTAACGAACATCATCGTCATTCACATAGACATTCAAGAAGCGGTGCAGTGTTCCATCTTCGTTGAGTAGTTGTGGCTTAACAACTGGATACGCATCGGTGATCTGCTTAAGAACGCCACCAATTGTTGTTGCGTCAGTATCAAGAACTGCAAGTCCGCCCATTGCTTGGCGAAGCACTGTTGGAATTCGGATTACAGCAGTCATGGTGTTCCTAACTCGATCTAATAGTTGACTAACTTAGTCAACTTTAGTGGTACTTCGCAATAGCGTGACCAAAAAACATCCTTGAGTACCTAAGTACGCTTAAAGGGTGGCCAGGGCTAAACAAATCCAAGCGCGGCGTGACAAAAAGAAGGAAGACGCCAAAAAGGGTGACCAAATCGTCGCCTCAAATCGTCGCGCCCGTCATGATTTTGATTTAGTTGAAATCATGGAATGTGGCATGGTCCTTACCGGAACTGAAGTGAAATCTCTTCGCCAGGGCAAAGCACAAATTGGTGAAGCATTCGCACGAATTGAAAATAACGAAATCTGGATCTACCAAATGCACATTCCACCATGGGTGAATGCCGTGGGATTTGGAACTCATGATCCAGACCGAAAGCGAAAGCTTCTCGCCCACCGACGTGAGATTGACAAGTGGTGGGACCAAACGCGAATGCAACCACTCACGATTGTCGCTACCAAGGTTTATTTCAAAGACGGAAAAGCCAAGGTTGAGATTGCACTCGCCAAGGGTCGTAAGCAGCAAGACCGTAGAGAAGCACTGAAGAAGCGTGATGCTGAGCGTGAGATCCAGCGCACCACTCGCAACATCGAAAAATTCAGTTAAGCGTCACACACATTTCGTTTACTTTTCGGCCTGTTCACAGACCAATACTTCATACTGGTTGTGCCCCCTACAAGGAGACACATGTCGTACATCGAATCGTATGTTTATTGGATTCAAGAATCAACCGACTACGCCAATATTGAAGCAATCAACCAGAAGGTTCGCACCTACCGTGGACGCGACGTCGCGCTTGAGGATGAATTTCACACACGCCCTTGGACTCGCTGGACCTATTTTTAAGTCATAAGTCGAGCAAATCATTCAGAAGCGATTCGCCACTCGGCCACCCGTTGGAATTCTGGTTAATAGAAGGTATGCTTATTACGCAGCTAAAGCAGCTGCTAAATCCATGGGGATGAATTGTTTCGACAGAAGTCGTCGAGGTGAGTGAAGCGAGCCGTGGTCTCAGGATCCACGTTAAAGAGCCTGAAAAAATAAATAAACGCCAAGCCTCAGCTTGCGCTTGCTGCTTAGGTAGCAACATCCACCTAGACCCGGTCCTGCGGTTTAGTAAATGGGTGTCATAAAAGTAGGACTTACCAACGAGACTCGCTAGTGGTTTCGATGGGACAACTTAGCTAGATACGGTGCGTCTTCGGTGTTGACAGTAGAGCCGCTCCCGACAATTTCCTGTCGACTGCGCTCGGAGAAGAATCATTAAGAAGCTACTGGACCCGGGCTCGATACCCGGCATCTCCACGAAAGTAAAACCCGTACCGCAAGGTGCGGGTTTTACTTATTTACAGTGACTATTTTTTTGGCTTTCGGAGCGCTCACCACAAAGCCATCGCCTCGACGCTTTATTTTCCATCCCTGCCAGGAAAATTTCTCGATGTTGCTCATTCCATCAACGAGCAACTGTCTCGCAAGTATTCCTTTAACCGCTTTTGCGTCATGTCCTGCAGCACCTGAGCCATCACTGGATACGAAGACAACGTGGACAACGGTCGCCACTGTAGAAAGCTGATCGAAGTCAATTGCTGCTTCATGTTCATTGGGCAGCAAATTAATAACTGTTTTGTTTCGAAGTTTGTTCATGAGTGCAGCAGTTAGTGGCTCTTTCCAGAACTGGCCAACATTGCCTAGTGGCGAGAGTGCAACATCCATCTTCAATCGGTAATCCCCCACCAAGTCTTCTCCTGTTGTTACTCCGTACAGACCTGATGGAACAAGCAGTCGTTTTCGCTGAGCGCCTGAGAGTGACGTGGGGTCCAAGTGCCCCCAGACAACGCCCGTGTAGCGCTGATGAGCAGGAAGCAGCAATGGTTTCCCCGCGCACAGTGCTTTGGAGGAAACAAGAGCACGATCAAGTAATTCTCCGCGAACTTTTAGAATTTTTCCTAACTCAGCCTTCGAGCTTTTTGCGAGTGCACTGCGAAGCGCACCAACTACTTTCTTGCGTTCACTAGCTAGGAGCGCGTCAAAGACACCAGCCTTGGTGGTGACCGCGCCACCCTCTGCTTTGCCCTCAGAAGGTGGCACGAGTACAAAGACGTTTTCACTCACCGGACTACGGTACCGGCTAGAAGTTATGCAGCGTTCAATACCTCAAGGTTTATTCCGTGTGCTTGTAGAAAGTGACGGACCTTAATGACTTGATCATCGGTCAAATCCTTTGGACGAGTGGACCCGAATGACGTAACTTCTTCGTCAACAGTGACGGCCCAATTTCCGCTGTGGGTTTCATGAACAACACCAAAACGTCCTAGGAGAACTAAAACGTCATGCCATTTAATGTTGTGATTTAACGGGTGACCGAATATCTTTTGTGCGGTAGTTCGGTGACTGTGATCAAGCTTGACTGACATGATTGCTCCCTCTATGAGGGACGAGGTTTTCTTCCCTCGTTTGCACTCTCTACCTTTTAGAGGCTCTTGTCAAGTAATGCGACGAGTTCTACGTGCTCTGTCATCGGAAATAGGTCGAAAGCCTCTAATTTCTTCAGCTCATATCCACCCGCCAAGAGAAGTTTGAGGTCCCTGGCGAAGGTTGCAGCGTCACATGAGACATAGACCAGTCTGCGAGGTTCACGTCGTACCAGCGCGTCAACAACACCCTTAGCGAGTCCACTGCGAGGTGGGTCGAGGACAACAACGTCTCCTGGCGCAACAGAGTCATTAATGGAGCGAGGTGTTACTGCCCATTCCTTTACCTTTAAGTGTCGAATCCCGTCACCGTTCTGTCGAGCATCTCGAACCGCATACGCAGAAGACTCAACTGCAGTTACCTTGCCCGTAGGGCCAACTGCCTTAGCGAGTGGAACAGCGAAGAGACCAACACCGCTGAAGAGGTCGACTACGTGGTCGCCAGTCTTCACGTCAGCGAATTCAAGGACCTTCGATAGAAGCATCTGCGGTGCATCTTGGTGAGACTGCCAGAACGCACGTGGTCCAACTGAGAAGTAGTGACCTTGCACTTCTACGCGTGACTGAGTTGAAGGCTCTAGTGGTTCGCCATGAAGTGACGTGATCTCATAGATGGTTCCGCGATGAGTTTCTCTGCGAGAGACTGCGAAGGGCTCGCCGTCGCCAATAGCTCGAAGTTCTACTTCTTCTGCCCCATCCCATGATGTTTGAAATGCCGGAGCAAACTTGGAGTTGGCAATCCAGCATGCATCAATTGCAATGAGTTCATGTGAGCGAGAGAGGTGAAGACAGAGCTGTCCGTCTTCATTGACTGAGCAGCGAAGTCGTGTACGAGATCCTTCTCCGCTCCCTTCAGGTGCAGTGATGGTGACGTCGTAGTCAATCCCCGCAATGCGCTTTAAGTGCTCAGTTACAAGAGCCTTTTTCCAGTCGTATTGAGCAGTCTTAGAAGCGTGCTGCAAGTCACAGCCGCCGCATCCTCCCGGGTAGGCAAAGTTACAAGGAGCCTTAACGCGCTCTGAACTTGCTTCGAGGACTTCGACTGCGTCACCACGAGAAAAGCTGGCGGTTGTTTCAGTGACACGAACATTGACAAATTCACCAGGAAGTGTGTGGCGAACAAAGACAACGCGACCATCTGGCATCCGACCCACGGCACCGCCAGTTGCTGGGCGTTCAATATGTACGGGCACTGGGGCCGCTAAGGAATTGTCACTACTCACCTAGTAATCCTACTTAGGAAAGGATCAAAGTTGCGATTCGAGAAAAGAAGCAAGGTGATCAACAATTCGAACACCATCTGGGCGCGTTGCACCGTACAGCGTTGTTCCAGGATTCGCCTCTAAGACCACCCAGCCATCAGGACCTAGCAGCAGATCAACGCCACTCCACAACAGCCCGAGTGAATTAGATGCCTCAACCGCGAGCTCTTTTGCTTCATCTGGAATATCCACAGCTTCTTCAAAGTGTGAACCCTGTGCAAGGTTTGTTCGCCATTCTCCGGGTGCTGGTCTGCGACGAAGTGTGTAGACAACTTCCCCATTAATAACTGTTGCCCTCAGATCATCACTCCACTCCACGAGTGGCTGAACAATGTACGACTCATCATTAGGAACATCGGTGCCTGGCACTTTTTCAACCCCGTGCCCACCACTACCTCTGCGTTTCTTCAGAACCACCTGTATTTCATTTACTGGTCCTTTTGCGAGGTGTGTGTCTGGATGAGCAACACCACTGCGCTGAAAGTTGAGAGCGGTTTTCCACTTGTCGCTTGCGTTGTCGTGAAGCGAAGGATTGTTAAGCACCAGTACCCCACGTTGTTCGAGA
>CAIKVF010000125.1 GCA_903830745.1 uncultured Actinomycetes bacterium
ATCCTCGTTACCGGTAAGGGTTCAAAACAGCGACTGGTGCCCATGGGCAAAATACTTAAAACTGCTCTTCGCACCTACCTCGGCAAAGGCGGGAGACAAGAGTTCTCGAACTCAAAGCAGTCAACCAGATTGTTTCTCAACGCACGTGGCGGACCACTCACTCGACAGGGGATTGATCTCATAATCCATAAGCGCGCGCTGACGGCTGGAATTGATCAGTCAACCATCAGCGCACACGTATTTCGACACAGTTGCGCAACGCACATGCTTAGCCACGGCGCGGACATTCGTGTTGTGCAAGAACTCTTAGGGCATTCATCAATTTCTACAACTCAGATCTACACTGCGGTCTCAATTACTTCTCTTCAGAAGGAATACAAGAGCGCACACCCGAGAGCCCATTAGGTTAGATACGTGAATTACCTTTATTACCTACTCGCAATAGTCCCATCAATTGTCTTGCACGAAGTGAGCCATGGATGGGTAGCTAATTACTACGGTGACCCAACAGCAAAGCAGCAGGGAAGACTCACTCTCAATCCTCTTAAGCACATTGATCCATTCGGAACGGTGCTACTTCCGGCGCTGCTGATATTTAGTGGTCTACCAATGTTTGGATACGCCAAACCAGTTCCAGTAAATGTCTCAAGACTCAGAAACCCGCGCAAGCAGTCGCTCTACGTTTCAATTGCTGGACCATTGGTAAACATTTTGCTTTCAGCAGTTGGATTCGCACTCTGCGAGCTCGCTATACACAGCACGCAGAGTCAGATGATGTTCAACATTGGCGAATACTTAGGTCTTGTCAACATAACGTTGGCTGCCTTCAACCTCATCCCGATTCCACCACTTGACGGATCAGCGATTCTTGAACGATTCATTCCACTACGCAACTTGGGAAAGTATTACGACATTCGAGCTAAAGCTTTGCCATTTTTCATGGTGTTCATAATTGTTGACTCAATGTTTCTGCACGTTGGAACAGGCTTCTTAGGCAGCTTGCAAAACTGGTGGATACAACAACTGTTTTAAATAAGGCCCATGGCCTTAGCGGCACGTTCATACGTAGCACTAGCAACCTTTGAAGCTTTCTCAGCACCAAGGTCAATAATCTCAGTCAGTTGTTTCGTGTTTGCACGAAGCTCGTGGTAGCGAGCAGTGATTGGTGCAAGTGAATCAGCCACCAGCGTTGAGAGGTCTCCCTTGAGGTCGCCGTAGCGGGTGTAACGAGCAGCAACGGCATCTGGTGTTTCCCCACTAAACGCAGAGAAGATTTCTAGAAGGTTCGAAAGACCAGGCTTGTTTTCCCAATCGAAGCGAACTTCGTTGTCAGTATCGGTCACAGCCTTCTTGATCTTTTTATCAATTTCCTTGGCATCGTCGAGAAGCGACAATGAACCAAGGGGACTGGAAACTGACTTTGACATCTTGCGTGATGGATCTTGTAGGTCCATCACTCGAGCGGCGGACTTTGGTTGCACGCCAACAGGCAGGGTAAATGTTTCGCCGAATCGGTTGTTGAAGCGTTCAGCGATTTCACGAGTCAGCTCGAGGTGTTGGCGTTGGTCGTCTCCTACGGGAACTTCCTGTGCGTTATAAAGC
>CAIKVF010000126.1 GCA_903830745.1 uncultured Actinomycetes bacterium
GAAGCAGTTCGACGCAATCACACCGCAACGCACTTGCTCCACGCAGGACTTCGCACTGTGCTCGGCGATCATGTTCGCCAGCAAGGATCCTATGTAGGACCAGATCGCCTTCGCTTTGACTTCGCCCACGGCTCTGGTCTCGCGAGCGAAGAAATGGCACAAGTATTGACACTCGCCAATGGTGACATTGTTGAAAACGATTCTGTTGAAACTATTCAGACTTCTAAGAAAGAAGCAGAAACCATGGGCGCCATTGCGTTCTTTGGAGACAAATACGGTGACCAGGTACGTGTAGTTCGTGCCGGCGTTCACAGTCTTGAATTCTGTGGAGGAACCCACGTAGATAGCCTCGGTTCTATTGGACAAATTCAAGTCGTCAGCGAAGCATCAATTGGTTCTGGTACTCGACGTATTGAAGCAGTGAGTGGACTAGGTGCGTACCGCAGAAGTCAAGAAATGGAAAGCGCACTTGGTGCAGTAGCAACACTTCTAAAAACTTCACTCGATGATGTTGTCCCAGCACTTGAGCGAGTGTTTGAGCGTCAAAAAGAAGTTGAGAAAGAAATGTCTTCTCTTCGTCAGTCTCAGCTTTCTGCATTTGCTGACCAGTTGCACAATGAGACAAGTACCCCGGTGCTCATTGCTCGTGTTGACGGCTTCCCAGGAGATCAACTTCGAACTTTGGCACAAGACCTACAACGTCGTGGACGCAGGGCAGTGGTGATTGTTGGTGCGTTTGAAGACAAGGTTTCAATTGTTGTTGCATCTGATGAATCACTTGATGCTCAGGTCACAGTTAAAGAACTCGCGAAGTTTGTCAATGGTGGTGGTGGAGGCTCTGCACGCTTAGCGCTCGCAGGTGGCAAAGACGCCTCTGGAATTGACAAAGTGCTCACTGCAGCTAAAGCTCTTTAGGGAAAATGAGTCGAATTCTCGGAATCGATCCGGGCACTCGCAGATGCGGTGTTGCCATTACGGACTCGGCACAAACCATGGCATTTCCACGCACAGCGCTGGATGCAGATGAGACCTTCATTAAGAAACTTACAGAACTCATTGAAGAAGAATTCGTTGGTTCAATAGTCATTGGACGACCTATTTCGCTATCGGGAAATGAGACCCAAAGCACAGAAGTTGCCGATCAGCTATTTGAGGCCATAAAGGGCGCTTTTCCTTCGTTTCTGGTAGTTCAGTGGGATGAGCGCTTGACCACCTTAGAGGCTCAAAAATCGCTTTCTGGGGCCGGTATGAAGGCAAAGAATCACCGAGACCACATAGATAGCGCCGCCGCTGTAATCATGCTGCAAAACTACGTAGATGCGCTTCCTTCTACTTAAGCCTGTCAAGAGGGCAGTCCAGGCGATACTTTCGCTCGGGGTCATTTCAACTGCTTGGTTTGTCCTGCAGCTGAACCCAATTGGTGGAGCTGGCAAGGAAGTTGTTTTTACTGTTCACCCGGGTGACTCGATGACACAAATTGCATCTGAAATGCATGCGGTGGGAGTTATTCACTCAACATTCGCGTTTCGTATTGACACTGCACTATTTGGAGCCCCAGTAGTTCGTCCGGGA
>CAIKVF010000127.1 GCA_903830745.1 uncultured Actinomycetes bacterium
ACTAGTTAATTCATCCCCATTCGAAAAAACTGACGACCTCACTACCGGATGGCCGAGCATTCAGATAATCGACCGACGAAATAGTGACCCTCGAGACGGCGTCCTCTCGAGAGAATCAGTCGATGCTGCACACAAAGCTCTCTCCAGCGACGAGCCAGTTGCGGTGGTTGTAGTTCTGCAGCGACTTGGAACCGGCAAGCTATTTGTTTGCCAGAAATGTGGAGAACTTGCCAGGTGTCCTAAGTGCTCTCAGGGCGAAGAAGAAGTGGGTGAGTTCTTGTCGTGCGCTGATCGTCATGAAATGCGCGGGAACTTCTGTCTGCACTGTGGAGCTACGAATTTAAAGCGAGTACGAACGGGAGTCACTACCTTGGCTCGCGACGTTGCTGCTCAGTTGTCCCAAGACGTAACTGAAATAACTGGTGCTTCTGATCTCGAGGGATCGCTGCACCGCGTAGTTGTCGGAACTGAAGCAGTTTGGCAAAGAGTTAGACACTGTGGCGTTGTTATCTTTGTTGACTTCGACCAGTATCTCCTTGCTCCGAGAGACTCTGCTCGAAGAAGCGCACTTAGTGCTGTTGCTAAAGCAGGTCGACTGGTGGGGTCACGAAAAGATGCCAAGGGTGAAGTAGTCCTGCAAACCAGAAGAAGCCAGGACATTGTTCTTCGCTCGTTGCAGTCGCTCGACTTCACGGAGCTCATGAAAGAAGATGACCTTGATAGTCAGGTTCTAAAGCTTCCACCGTATGGTGCGGTTGCAAGCGTGAGCGGAGAATGCGCGCAAGTATTTATTGATGGTTTCTCAGATCCACGTGTGACTATTCACCAGAGTGGCGACACGTTCGAAATTAGATCTGAATCTTTCGATGTTCTTTGTAACGCACTCAAAGAAGTTGAGCGTCCGAGTGGCAAATTTAGAGTTGCAGTTAAGTAATTCTTCTTGTGACATTAGACCTAAGAAAAACATCACTTTAGATACTTGAGTATTCCTATTTTTGAATTAGAAGTTCAAGTTCAAAGGAGGATCAATGGGTTTATTTCTTGCATGGGTTCCATGTGCACTTACATTTTTCGGAATTGGTTGGTTTGTACAGCAAGTATCAAAGTTTGAAAATGAAAAACTTGCTCGTGAAGCCGTTGAGGATGCTGCGTTATGCGCCGTCCATCATGGCGCTAACGAATTCCTAATTGCGCAAAAGACGCTAGAGCACATTTAATTCAATCGACGACCTCGTAGGCCTGCTCCCTCACTAGTGCGGCCTGCGAGGTATCGTTGAGCAGTGAGCTTGCTTCCTATTCGTACCCATGGTGACCCCGTTCTGAGCACTCCTACCCAGGAGATTAAGAACATTGATGGCCGAATTGCCGCCCTGGCGCAGTCAATGCTCGAAACTATGTACGCCGCTCCCGGCGTAGGTCTTGCTGCCAACCAAATTGGCGTTTCTCAGCGAATCTTTGTGTACGACGATGGCAATGGGCCAGGAGTTGTTATCAATCCTCAAATTATTGAGAAGAGTGGTGAGTACCACTTTGAAGAAGGATGCTTATCAGTTCCCGGTCACAGCTGGGAGATAATGCGGCCCGACAAAGTCCATCTCGTAGGTTTCGACCTTGATGGCAATGAACTCGACATTGAAGCCGACCAGTACTTGGGTCGAATCTTTCAACACGAAACAGATCACCTTGACGGCTTCTTGTTGATTGACCGACTTGATCCACCTGAGCTGCAACAAAAAGTTAAGAAGATGCTTCGAAAGCAGCACATTGAAATTGATAGTGCTTCTAAAGAATCTCAACGCAACATCTTTGGTAAATAATGCGCATTGCATTTCTTGGCACACCAGCTCCAGCGGTGCCAACACTTAGAGCGCTCGTTGCAAACGGACACGACGTTGTGATCGTCGTTACACGTCCTGATAAAAAACGTGGTCGTGGTGGCGAACTATCTCCAAGCCCAGTAAAAGCAGCAGCGCTTGAGCTTGGACTCAACGTCTCTCACACTTTGAAAGATCTCTACGACGTTGACGCAGAACTCGGCGTGGTCGTTGCCTACGGCGCAATGATCCCTGCTGCGATGCTCGAAGTCGTGCCAATGCTGAATGTGCACTTCTCGTTACTTCCAAGATGGAGGGGAGCGGCTCCAGTTGAGCGAGCGATACTAAGCGGCGACAAAGAAACTGGCGTCTGCATTATGACGCTTGAAGAAGCGCTCGATACCGGTCCGGTGCACCTAGAGCGACGAATCTCAATTGGTGAAAAGACTTCGAGTGAACTCTTGGAAGAGCTTTCAATTCTCGGTGCGAAGGCACTGTGTGAAGTTGTTGGGTCAGAAGAATTGTTGAAGAACGCAGATCCTCAAGTTGGTGAGCCAACGTATGCCGAGAAACTAAATAGCGAAACTTTTAATTTGAAGAACACCGAGAGCGCCACGCAACTTGCTCGGATAGTTCGATTAGGTCGCGCCTTTACTTTTATTGGTGAGCGTCGTTTCAAGGTCCTTGAAGCTCACGCACTTGAGCACCAAGGTGAGCCCGGAACATTCACCGTGGTGGGTGGGACACCTGCTCTTGTAACCTCTGAAGGAGCGTTAGCGCTCGACGTGGTCCAACCAGAGGGCTCAAAGTCAATGGCTGGTTCTGCTTGGTGGCTTGGCGCACACCTAGAGCCGTCGTCAGCCCATTGGGGCTAAGCCCTAGGCTAGGAACGTGACTTTCGTTGACGCCGGCCCGGTAGGAGCATTTCGAATAACGCCTTCAATCCTCGCGGCAGATTTCGGTGTGCTTGCACAAGAAGTCAAAACAATTGAGAGCGAATCTGACTGGTTGCACGTAGACGTAATGGACGGGCACTTCGTTCCGAACATTTCTTTTGGACCTCCAGTTATCACTTCACTTCGTAAATACAGCACCAAGTTCTTTGACTGTCACTTAATGATTCAAGAGCCGAGTCAATACTTTGAAGCCTTAAAGAAAGCCGGTGCCGATAGTTGCACTGTGCACTACGAGGTTGGAAAAACTGCCGAGCATATTAAGAATGCTCGAGCCCTTGGACTTCGTATTGGTGTATCGGTTAATCCCGACACGCCATTTGAAAAAATGGAGCCATTTCTTGGTGACATTGACCTCATTCTCATCATGTCGGTCTTTCCAGGATTCGGCGGCCAGTCATTTATCTCTGAAGTACTTCCGAAGGTTGAACGAGCTCGCAAACTGATTGATGAAAATAATCTTCAGTGCGACCTTCAAATTGATGGTGGAATTGATCTAACGACGGCACCAATCGCCGCTCGAGCTGGTGCCAACGTTTTGGTGGCTGGAAACGCAATTTTCGCGAAGGATGATCCACTCCAGGCGGCAAAAGATATACGAGCCGCCGGCCTCGCAGCACGCTGATGTCAGTTCCACACTCAGAACTGATGCAGCTCGCAATGGCTCAGGGCGACAAAGCTCGACTGCACGCATCACCAAATCCTTGGGTTGGTGCACTCATCACTGACCAGTTCGGCGATGTTATTGCTGAAGGTCACACACAGGCACCTGGAGAATCTCACGCAGAGATCGATGCACTTCGCCACGCTGGAGATAAGGCCAAAGGCGCAACACTTGTAGTCACACTTGAACCGTGCTGTCACACTGGGCGAACTGGCCCATGTGTTGAAGCGATTGTCACTGCAGGAATTACCAAGGTCATTATTGGCATCACTGATCCAGATCAAAGAGTTTCGGGCCAGGGGATTGCCTTTCTAAAAGGGGCTGGCATTGAAGTAATCACCGGCGTTGAAGAAGATGCTGTTACCCAGCAACTCGCACCGTACATCTGGCACCGCAAAACTGGTCGTCCGTATGTTGTTGCAAAAATCGCATCAACACTCGACGGCATTGTCGCAATGGCTGATGGGTCGAGCAAATGGATCACCAGTGAAGCTGCTCGTCAAGACTCACATCTTCTTAGAGCGCAGAGCCAAGCAATTCTTGTAGGCGCAGGAACTGTTAGAGCCGACAATCCAGAACTCACAGCACGACTTGGTGACATTGTCCTGGAACCACTTCGAGTTGTACTTGGCAGCGTTGCAAAGGATGCAAAAGTTCAACCATGCCTAGAACTCAGCGGAGACCTTGGTCACGTGCTTGATGAATTAGCAGGACATGACGTGCTGCAAGTACTTGTTGAAGGTGGACCAACGACCATAAGCGCCTTCTTAGAAGCAGGGCTTGTTAATCACATCGTCTGGTACCAAACACCGGCGATTGCTGGAAGTAAGGGAACTGTTGGGGCACTTAATGAACTCTCAACACCAACAATTAATGCACTTCGTAGAGGGCATTTGGTAGATGTGCGTCGAATCGGCGAAGATATACGTCTGGACGTGGAGGTCTAATGGCGTTATCAACTATCGGAGATGCAATTGAGCAGCTGCGTAAAGGTGGCATGGTCGTTGTTGTCGACGATGAAGATCGTGAGAATGAAGGCGACCTGATCATGGCCGCTGAAGACGTCACGCCTGAAAGCATGGCATTCTTCTTGGAGCACACTTCTGGTGTTTTCTGTGTTCCGCTTGAGTCGACTCGTGCAGACGAACTAGATCTCCCACTCATGGTTGTTGCTAACACTGAAGCACAGCGCACCGCGTTCACCGTTACCGTGGACTACCGTCACGGCACAACAACTGGCATTTCATCGCACGACCGTGCAGCAACAATTAATGCACTCATTAATCCTGAAACTCGACCAACCGACCTCAACCGTCCTGGTCACATCTTTCCGCTTCGTTACCGTCCAGGTGGCGTTCTAAAGCGCGCTGGTCACACTGAAGCAACGGTAGACCTCTCTCGTCTCGCTGGCAAGTACCCATCGGGCGTGCTCTGTGAAATTGTTACCGCTGACAAGTCAGACATGGCACGTCTTCCAGAACTCACTGAGTTCGCAAAGAAGTTCAACTTGCCAATCGTTTCTATTGCGGACCTCATTCGCTACCGCCGTCACCACGAAAAGTTAGTGAAGCGTGTTTCTGATGCCTCACTTCCTACCGAGCACGGAACGTTCCAAGCACACGTCTTTGAATCGGTACTTGATGGTGAACAACACCTCGCACTCGTTTACGGTGACATTGCTAACGCCAAGGATGTTCTCGTTCGTGTGCACTCAGAGTGCCTCACTGGAGACGTAATGGGTTCAATGCGTTGTGACTGTGGACCTCAGCTACACACCGCCATGGCCAAAATCGCCGCCGAAGGCGCAGGAATTGTTGTTTACCTTCGTGGACATGAAGGAAGAGGAATCGGGCTTGGACACAAGATCCGTGCCTACGCTCTTCAAGAAGAAGGCCGCGACACCGTTGATGCCAATCTTGAGCAAGGTCTACCCGTTGACTCACGTGAGTACGGCATTGGCGCACAGATCCTTGTTGACCTGGGTGTTACTTCAATGCGTCTCATGACGAACAACCCAATTAAGTACGGCGGACTCGAAGGCTTCGGTCTCAACATTGTTGAGCGAGTGGCAATTGAATCAATGCCTACTGAATTCAACATTGACTACTTACGCACCAAGCGTGAACGTATGGGTCACATGCTCGGGGGACTAGATGACGTCAAGTAAGGAAACTGAATTTGACGTTGGCGTCGTTGAAACACTTCGTAGCCGCGTTGGTGAATACCTTGAAGGTTCAAAGACCGGTAGAGGAATTCGCGTAGGCATCGTTTGTGGACGCTTTAACGGTGGCATTACGACTCGACTTCTAAACGGTGCATTAAAGGCACTTGAAGAAGGCGGCGTTGACCGTGCTGACATTTCACTTGGCTGGGTGCCAGGGGCATTTGAAATTCCGATGCTCGCTCTTGCTTACGCTGACGGAGGAAATCCAGTCGACGTTGTTATAACTCTCGGTGCAGTAATTCGCGGGGAAACTGGTCACTACGAAGTTGTAGCGGGCGAGTGCGCACGCGGAGTACAAGACGTACAGCTCAGCACACGTGTTCCAGTGATCTTTGGAGTTCTTACCGTGAACACCATTGAGCAGGCTCTAGAGCGTTCGCTTGACGATGAAACCAATGTTGGTTACTCATCAGCAACAACTGCGCTCGAGATGGCATCAATTCTTCGAAGTGGCTCAGTAGCTGACCAATAAGTCGTTCAATTAGAACGCTGAAGTGACGTAGTACCCAAGGTTTCATCAATTGTTATGAGTTGCTAAGTGCGACTCTGTATATGAAAACAATTGATGGGAGTCAATATGCGTCGTAAGACTTTGGATATGTTGCTTATCTATACCGGAGCACTTCTAACAGTGGTTCTTTTAGCTGCTGGATCACTGCTGATGTGGGGCTACACCTTCACTTCATCAAATGTTCATAATCAACTCGCAGATCAGAAAATCTTTTTTCCGGCTAAGGGGTCACCAGGACTCAAATCACCATTAATTGGTCCGTTCCTCGACAAGTATGCCGGGCAGCAAATGGTTAATGGAGCTCAGGCTGAAGCATGGGCTGATCACTACATTGCTGTTCACCTTCAAGGCATTGGCGGCGGACTCACCTATGCAGAACTCAGCGCAAAGTCAATGGCAGATCCAACCAATACAGTTCTTGCCGGTGAAGTGCAGACAGTCTTTCGTGGTGAAACGCTCAGAGGGATGCTGCTCAATGCTTATGCATTTGGAACCATGGGAATGGTTGCGCTGTACTCAGCAATAGCTACGTGGCTCTTGGCACTAGTGATGTTGATTCTCACATTGTTTGGTGTTCGTCACTACCGTCAGACTGACTCTGAGGTAGTTGTTTAACAAGTTCTAGAGAGACATACAAGGTTCCCCCTGCCGTATGTCTCTTTAGCTTTAAAAGAAAACCCCTGCTCAATGAGCAGGGGTTTTTTCTTATTCGCTCTTTGGAGACGCAGCTCGAACGTAGACCTGTTGCACTTCTGCAACAGCGTTCTTGTAGAGATCAGCGTGCTCACCGAGTCGGTCCCCGGCGGCAGCCACCATTGCGCTCACGAGGTCAATGACGAGACTTGCTTGTTCGAGTCCTGGGGGAGTTGACGCCAGGTGAACTGCAGCAAGTTGGATTAAGTGAAAGATGTGATTTCCAATTACGACGTCAACTGGCGTAGATCGGATGATTTCTAGTTCTTCTTGTTCGCTGAGAGCATTTTCTTCATTTGTCACAGGTCCAAAGTACCCGATGGGCGCTTTCCCAAGAAATTCCCTTGAATTCGGGCACATTGTGCCAACTGCTAGAGTTATAAAGCAGTTCACAGCAAGTGAGGTTGGTTATTCCAGCGTCCACCTAGACATGAAGAGTGTCAAGGTTCCCAGGAGTTTTGCGCCCCGCTTGCCGTGGCGACGTCATATCGGCGTCGCGTAGAGCAAGGAGTGAGTTATCGCAACAGTGCCTGGAGACCACCGCGTCAATGAACGCATCCGAGTGGACAATGTACGTCTGATTGACAATGAAGGAAATCAGCGAGGCGTTGTTTCTGCACGCGAAGCTCTTGAACTCGCTCGTGAACTTGATCTCGACCTAGTTGAAATTGCCCCTACGGCAGTTCCACCGGTTTGTCGAATCATGGACTACGGAAAGTTCAAGTTTGATGAGGCCCAGAAAGCTAAAGAAGCTCGCCGCAAGTCGACCAACGTTGGCATCAAGGAAATGAAGTACCGCCCGAAAATCGGTCCCGGTGACTTCGATACCAAGACACGCAACGTTGAAAAGTTTCTTAATGAAGGCCACAAGGTAAAAATCACAATTATGTTCCGTGGACGTGAATCAGCGCACCCAGAACTTGGAGCAAAGATTCTTGATCGCATCGTGGAGAAGTTGGAACACATTGCGAAGGTTGAATCAGCACCCAAGCTTGACGGACGAAACATGTTGATGGTTCTTGGACCAGATAAGAAGCCGAAGAAGAAGGTAGATGCAAATGCGCCTGCCGCAGTAAAAGAAGTTGCAGCACCAGTAGCAACCGCAGCACCAGTACTCGACATAGAAGCAGTGAGAGCTCTCGCTGTGACACCAAAAGAGGAGGCGTAAATGCCAAAGATGAAGACAGACAGTGGTGCAAAGAAGCGCATCAAGATCACAGGAAGTGGACGACTACGTCGTCAGAAGGCTTTCCGTGGACACTTGATGGAAGGTAAGACTTCGACACGTGCACGTCGACTTGGCCGTGAGACGGACATTTCGAAGGGCATTGAGAAGAACATCAAGCGCCTTATGGGCCTATAAGAGATCGTTAGGAAAGAGGAACTAAAATGGCACGTGTAAAGAGGGCTGTAAACGCCAAGAAGCACCACAAGGCAATTCTGGAAGAAGCGAAGGGTTACTACGGTGACCGTAGTCGCACCTTCCGCGCCGCTAACCAAGCTGTGCAGCACGCCGGAGTGTACGCATTCCGTGACCGCCGCGCACGTAAGGGTGATTTCCGCAAGCTATGGATTCAGCGCATTAACGCTGGAACCCGTGCATACGGCATGAGCTACAGCCGCTTCATCGCTGGACTCAACGCTGCAGGAATTGAAGTAGACCGTCGCATGCTGGCGGAACTGGCTGTGAACGACAACGCTGCTTTCGGCGCAATCGTGGCACAGGCAAACGCAGCACTTACTAAGTAGGTTTTTTGATCGAGGTGTTGGGGTCGACGCACGAACGTGTTCGTCGGCTCCGACGTCTTGGACAAAACCGCTCAGATCGCTGGGAAGAAGAAATCTGTGTCCTTGAAGGACCAGATCTGGTGGACGCAGCACTTAGCAGTGGCGCCACATTCGAAGCAATCTTCGTAGACGAAGAACACGTCTCTAAACCAGTTATCGCCGCTCTTATTGAAAGAGCACAGGACGCAAAAGTACGTGTCTTCTCTCTAGCGTCAGGCGTGCTTGAAAAGGTTG
>CAIKVF010000128.1 GCA_903830745.1 uncultured Actinomycetes bacterium
GACAGTTCACTGCGCAAGAAGTGAAGCTTGCTGTAACTGGTTATGGTGCTGCAGGAAAACTTCAGGTTCAAGAAATGGTGGCGAAGCTTTGTGGTCTCGCAGAAATCCCAAAGCCCGCTGACGCAGCTGATGCACTTGCACTCGCAATTACGTACTTCATGATTGTTCGAACCGAACAGCGTTATTTGAATGTGAGCCAGTCATGATTGGCTGGCTATCTGGTCACGTTCTGCATCATCAGAACAATGGAACCATTGTTCTTGACGTTCATGGTGTTGGTTACGAGGTCCATGTTGCAGTTGGCGAAGACTTTGTCGTTGGCCAATCTCTCGAACTATTTATTTATACAGTCGTGAGAGATGACGCGATCATTCTGTATGGATTCAAATCATTCTCTGACCGTGAATTCTTCGAGTTGCTGCTGGTGACACCTGGAGTTGGTCCATCAACAGCGCTTGCTGCGCTGAGGACTATGAGTACTGATGAAATTGCTGGCGCAATTGAAGCAGGCGACACAAAGCGCATTTCTCAAATTCCGGGCATTGGCCCAAAGACGGCTAGCCGGATTGTTCTAGAGCTGAAGGGGAAAGTCTTTTCAGTCTCGAATTACGAACCCGCCGCAAACCTCTCTGCAAAAACAACAGCCATTGAAGATGCGCTTCGTGGGCTCGGGTACAACCCACAAGAAATTAGACAGGCTCTTGATGGTGTTGATCTGCCCGATGATGAGGCAACCGCACTTCGAGAAGCTCTGCAGTTATTGAGGCGTAAATGAGCCGTCGAGACATTGATCTAACTCAGATTGAACAGAGCGTCGTGGCTCCAGTAGCCAGCACTCAAGAGCGCCAGGTTGAAGTGTCGCTTCGACCATTAACGCTTAAAGAGTTTGTTGGACAAGGTGAACTCGTTCGCCACTTAGAAATTGTTCTAGGTTCTGCGAAGTCACGTGGCCAGACGGTAGACCATTTGCTCTTTGCTGGTCCTCCCGGACTTGGAAAAACATCACTTGCGAGCATTGTGGCAAGTGAGATGGGGTCGGGGCTTCGTATTACGTCTGGTCCTGTTCTTGCACGACCCGGCGACATTGCGGCACTACTTACAGATCTGCAAGATGGTGATGTTTTATTCATTGATGAAATTCACCGCCTGTCGAGGTCGGTTGAAGAAGTTTTGTACCCAGCCATGGAAGATCACCGCCTGGACGTCATGATTGGCCGCGGCCCATCTGCACGTTCTATCCGACTTGATCTTCCAAACTTCACATTGGTCGGTGCAACAACAAGAACTGGACTTGTGGCAGCTCCACTTAGAGACCGATTCGGTTTCATTGGACAACTTGATCTCTATGACGCAAACGAACTCACTGTGATTGTTGAACGTTCTGCAAAGTTGTTAGAGGTTGTTCTTTCGGGTGATGCTGCAGCAACAATTGCGCAACGAAGCAGAGGAACACCACGAATTGCCAACCGACTACTTCGACGTGTCCGTGACTTTGCAGCAGTAAAGGATCACAAAATTATTTCTACTGAAATTGCCGTCGAAGCGCTTGAACTCTTTGGCGTTGATGTCTATGGACTTGACAAAATTGACCGAAGAATTCTTGGGCTTCTTTGTGATCAATTCTCGAGTCAACCCGTGGGTCTCACAACGCTTGCTCACGCCTGCGGCGAGGAGCCCTCGACAATTGAAGATGCCTACGAGCCCTATTTGCTACGTGAGGGCCTTTTAATTCGAACCCCTCGGGGCCGTATAGCGACTGAGCGAGCGTTCAAGCACCTTGGTATAAAGCCTCGTGGCGGAGGATTGGTCTAGGTTCGACCTGTTTAGCGACTAGGGTTTCGTTGTCTATTGACGGAGGAAATCCAAATGTTCGCAGCA
>CAIKVF010000129.1 GCA_903830745.1 uncultured Actinomycetes bacterium
ATAAGCCTTGATGAGATGTTTGTTTGACCAACAATGAAGCAAATTTCTGAATCGTTGAGTGTTACACCGATTTCAGCGTCTGCACCAAGAGATGCAGCTGCGCGCTGTAGTTCTTGTAGTGCGCGCGCTGGAACCAAGAGGTCGTGGTGGCCACCAAAACCCTTAACCCCAGGAACATCTCGAACAGCAAGACGATATGAGTCGGTGGCGATAAGACGAAGGGCGTCGTTTTCGGTCGTGAACAAAACGCCTGTAAGTAGTGGTCGTGCGTCGTCGTTTGCTGCGGCACGAACAACTTGGTTGAGTCCTTGGATTAAGTCGGTTGCGGCGATGTTAGTAACCGAGCCACTAATAGGTGGGAGTTTTGGGTAATCCATAACAGCAAATGTTCGAAGTGAGAATTTTGCGCGCCCGAGTGATACTTCGACGTTTTCTTCACTCCCATTGATTGTTACCGCTCCAGCTTCAAGGGAACGAACAGCGTCGACAATAAGACGAGCTGGGACAACAATTGATCCATCTTCGCCACCGATTACATCAACTGTGGTTCGAACGGTTATGTCTAGATCTGTACCGGTAACTGTTAGTTGGTTACCGCTGAGGTTTAGAAGAATTCCTGATGATGCCCCAATGAGGCGTGTTGCGACAACCCTGCTCGCGGCGGCAAGGGCTTCGACGAGGATGTCGCGCTCTGACTTGAACTTCATAGGACTGCCTTTCGTTACTACTGAGACTACGGTGTGGATTTATATATTTAAAAGTATTAGTAGTAGTAGGTCTGTGGATATGTGTATAACTTCATAAACTACCTGGTCAAAAACGAATAACTACACACACAACAACACACATACTTGTTACTAAATCTCTCAACCCTCAAAACTCAACCTTCAAGTTATGTGGACTAAGTGACATTAACCAACGTGTAAACAACAAGGAGAAGCCCAGGTTGTCCACAAACTAATCGCGACCCTCCCCTTGTAAACGCCGCTTTAATTGATTGACCTCTGCGAGCACCTCAGCGTTAACCGCGAGCTGCTCTTTAATTTTTTCTACACCACTAATAACAGTCGTGTGATTTCTTCCATCGAAAATTCTTGCGATCATCGGATATGAGTAGTTGTTAAGCAAGTCACGGACCAAATACATAGCTATGTGCCTGGCGTGGACCAAAGGACGAAGTCGCTTAGACCCTCGTACATCCTCAACGGAAAGACCATAGAAATCTGCAACAACAGAAAGAATGGTCTCGGGCTTCAAAATCAGCTGCTCTTGGCCGAGGTTGGTGAGGTGTGTTTTAGCCAACTCGAGAGAGATGGGCTCTTGGCGAAGGTTGGCGAAAGCACGAAGCATTGTGATTGATCCTTCGAGTTCACGAATATTGTCTCGCACACGATGGGCAATCCACTCCGCAACATCACTCGGGAGGTCTATTCCTTCACGCTCAGACTTAGATCGCAAAATCGCAATTCTGGTTTCTAGGTCAGGTTGGTCGATTTCAGTAACAAGTCCTTGAAGTAGACGACTACGGAATCGGTCTTGTAGTCCTGCGAGGTCTTTAGGGGATCGGTCAGAGGAGAGGACGATTTGTTTGCCTTCACCATGAAGTGCGTTGTAAGTGTGAAAGATTTCTTCGTGGAATGTTTCACCACGAGTTTCCATGAACTGAATGTCGTCAATTAACAAAACATCGTTTTCACGGTAACGCTCATGAAGCGCCAGTTGTGTACGTGTTTGAATGGCGCGAATGAAGTCGTTAAGAAATGTCTCAGTGGAGACATAAAGAACTTTTCGACCAGGGTAGTTTTCCTGTACATAGTTACCAATTGCGTGCAATAAGTGGGTTTTACCTAGTCCTGAATTTCCGTAGATCATCAAAGGGTTATAGGCACGACCAGGAGTCTCCGCCACCGACTGCGCTGCAGCAAAAGCCAAATTGTTCGATGAACCAGGAACAAATGAATCAAACGTCATTCGTGGATCAAGACGAGCTGGTTTGTCGATGCTTGGTGAGAACGAGATAACTGGAGCTGAGGAGGTTGTCTCGGTGACCGGCGCTTCTTCGCGCTCAAGGACATCAACATCGCTCAATGTAAGCAAGATTTGAATTTCAGACCCTGCGAGTTCACGTGCTTGCTCGGTTATGAAGGGTAAGTAGCGCTGTTGAACTCGCTGAAGTTGAATTTGGTTCGGAGCGCCGATGATTAGCTCACCGTTTGCATAATCCACAAGACAAAGTTTGTTGAGTCCTGCAGACCAAACTGCCTCAGAAGCACTGCTACGTAAGGAGTCACGAAGTGCTGACCAGATCTCCTCACCACTTTGCATTTTTTCCTCCACAGACCACAACTGACATTATCCACAAGCACTTTTTGACGCCATGCTGGTAGGGAGAGTCACCATACACGCATTTTCGAACCCCTGCCGAGGGAGGTTGCTCCATCAGGTAAGATTTATCCCAGTAGCGCGCCAGCGACCCCCAGGGGGTACCGCGAAGCGCATCAATATAGTTTTAGAAGAGGATTTTATGAAGCGTACTTATCAGCCAAATGCACGAAAAAGGGCAAAAACACACGGTTTCCGTGCTCGTATGCGCACACGTGCCGGCCGTTCCATCCTAAAGGCCCGTCGTAACAAGGGCCGTCACTCATTGACGGTTTGAGTTAGTTGTGCCTGGTCGGGTTAGTTCCCGACGGCAGTTTGCTTTATTTGCAAACCCAACAGGCCGTGGGCAAAGCGGACCACTGCGAATTAGTTTCGTAGTGAGCTCTAGTGAGCCAACAGCAGTTGATGTTGCATTTGCAATCAGCCGGAAGGTGGGAAATGCGGTTGTTCGCAACCAAATACGCCGCCGACTCAGAGCACTATTTGACGAACTGTCCCCTTCGCCACAATCAGGAATATACCTGATCAAATGTGGTTTTGAGACCGGAAAGATCACCTATGACGAACTTAGAAATCACCTCACACAAGCACTCGAGCGCTGTGGCGCCCGTAGTTAAAAGAGCCCTACCAACCAAAGCTCTTTTGGCCGTGGTCAAGACATATCAAAAAATGACCGCAAATCGTATTGCCCCATGCCGCTTCTACCCCTCATGTTCGGAGTATTCCTACGAAGCACTTGAATTACACGGCTTTTGGCGGGGTGCTGCGCTATCAGTGAAGAGAATCAGTCGCTGTCGTCCCCTAGGCCCACATGGCGTGGACCTAGTTCCTGAAGTAAAGAAAGCAAGGAGTGCCCAATAATGAATAGCCTCGTCCACTCAATCAGCAACATTTTCCAGCCGGTTTTCAGCCTCTTTGGCTGGTTAATGGCCTTCTTCTACGGGATTATCCCGAACTACGCCTTTGCCATTGTGATGCTCACCATCGTAATTATGGGAGTTTTGACGCCTTTTACCGTCAAGAGCACCAAGTCAATGATGGCCATGCAGAAGATTCAGCCAGAAATGAAGAAACTGCAGGTCAAGTACAAAGGACCTGAAAATCGCCAAGCATTAAACGAAGAAATGATGAAGCTCTACAAGGAGCACGGAGTTAACCCGGTTGGTGGATGTCTCCCAATGCTCCTTCAGGCGCCCTTTTTGTTCATTCTTTACAGTGTTATCAAGGGACTTTCGAACGAAGTGCTCGTAAGTGGCAAGTTGGTTGCACAACCTAGATACATTCCAAGTCACGGCAAGATGCACGACGCGATTGTTCTCGCCGGTGGCCACATCAAGTCCTTTGGGATGGATCTAAGCCTTAAGCCATTCTCTGCGCACGGATCTACTGGTGCTGCGATCCCATTCTTTGTATTTGTAGCCATTGCAGTTGGACTGCAGTACTTCCAAATGGCTCAAATGACAAATAGAAACAAGAAAACTGGCGTTTCTGTTCCAAGTCAGCAACAAACACTTCAGAAGGTCATGCCGATTCTTTTTGCATACTTCTACATGGTTATCCCTGCAGCTGTTGTGTTGTATATGATTATTTCTACAATTATTCGCATAATTACTCAAGATGTCATGTTCAGAGCTGGAATTTCTAACCCTGCAAAGGGTGAAACAAAAGAAATTCCCGGAGCGGTCAAAGAAGAGGCTGAAGAAACCAAACCTTCAACCTTCAAGTCACAACAACAGTCTCGCTCCAAAGCGAAGCGGAAAAGAAAGGCGCGGTAACCCATGGATTGGGTAGAAACAACAGGATCGTCACTCGAAGAAGCCACTACAAGAGCACTTGCTCACCTAGGGGTACATAGAGATGATGCAGAAATTGAAGTACTAGAAGAACCTGCAAAGGGACTATTTGGCCGCGTTCGTGGAGAGGCACGAGTACGAGCTCGAGTTCGTCCATCAGGACCACGACCTAAGCGATCACGCCGTTCTGGTGGCCGCGAAGACCGTCCACGCAACGACCGTCCACGTGCTGAAAAGCCCCGTGGAGGTAATGCTTCTGAAGAAAAGAAGGAAGACGCACCCCGTCGACCTAAGCAAACTGCAACAAAGACACCAAGACCAGAAAAGAGTCCACCAAAGGAGGGCACCATGGCTGAAGGAATTTCGCTAGCCGAACAGGGATCAATCGCAAAGGAGTTCCTCATCGGACTGCTTAGCTCCATGAACATCACCGGAGAAGTGTCGGTTAAGGAAATAGATGCCGAAACCGTTGAACTTTCAGTTAACGCCAATCCCCCAACGGAACTAGGAATACTTGTTGGACCCCGTGGAACAACGCTCCAGGCACTGCAAGAAGTGACCAGAACTGTCGTTCAGTCAAAGTCACCTGCACGAACTGACCGAATCTTGGTAGACGTTGCACAGTACCGTGAGCGCCGTGTGGCAGCTCTTGGACGCTTTGCTGCACAAGTTGCCCAAGAAGTCGTAGAAACAGGCGAAGAGCGTGCTCTTGAGCCAATGTCTGCAGCTGACCGCAAGGCAGTCCACGACGCACTTACCGAGAATGCTTCTGTAGTCACTCGATCAGAAGGTGACGACCCTCGCCGCTTTGTGGTGATTGCTCCGGCATAATTGATTCGTGACAAATAATTGGTTGACCCGCGCCCTCGAGGAATCGAGGGCGCGAGGCTTTTTAGGGCCTAATGCAATAGAGCCCCACATTGCCCATGCAGAAGGGTTTGCCATCTGCTGGGAAAATTCGAACGAGTCTCCCCCAGAGTCCTTCCTAGACCTAGGAAGCGGCGGAGGACTGCCAGGACTTGTTCTTCTTCAAAGATGGCAACAAAGGGCTGTCTTTACTGATTCCATGGAAAAGCGCATGGTGTTTCTACGTGAAGTTCTGGAATGGGAGGGAGCCCCACAAGGTGGTGAAGTTCTCACTGCCCGTGCTGAAGACTTGGCTTGGGACCCAGACCTGGACTCAGCATTTGATCTAGTAACCGCAAGGTCTTTTGGTCCCCCTGCGGTCACCGCTGAGTGTGGGGTCAGGTTTCTAAAGGTAGGCGGGATGATGGTTATCTCAGAACCACCAGACGATTCCGAAACCGGACGCTGGAGCAAAGAAGGCCTTGCCAAGCTTGGTCTTGAGGCAAAAGGACGTGTTCGACACGGCTCTGCCTACCAAATCCTCATAAAGACCAAAGCAACCCTTTCCTCGTATCCGAGGGAAGTCGGCGTGCCTGGAAAGAAACCCCTCTTCTAGATGTTCCACGTGGAACATTGTTCCATTTGAACTCAGGGTGTAAAAATATGTTCCACGTGGAACATTGGAAACGTAAGCCGCTGCCCGAAAAACTCTCCACCTAGTCTGGTGGACTGAATCAATTCAGACCAATATGTTCCACGTGGAACATTGGTACTTGACGAGGCAGAAAAAACCTAGTTGAATTGAGATGTATTTGACGCAGTGTCGGGATGTACCTAACTCGGGATGAGGCTCATGGCGGACGCCAGCAAGATGAGGATTTTCGCTGTTGCGAACCAAAAAGGTGGGGTTGGAAAAACAACGACCACCACGTCATTAGGGGCTGCGCTTGCTGAAAAAGGCAAGCGAGTACTGATAGTAGACCTGGACCCACAGGGTAATGCCACTACAGGACTAGGTGTAGATGGCCGCCAGTTCGAGCGATCTGTTTACGATGTTCTTCTCAACGATGTTCCAATGGTGGACATTGTGGAACCTACCGGATTTAAAAACCTCTTCGTCGCCCCAGCAACCCTTGACCTAGCTGGAGTTGAGCAAGAGCTCACCTCGGTGATATCTAGAGAACTCAGGCTCAAAAAGGCACTGGAATCTGTTGAAGGGGAGTTCGAATACGTATTTATTGACTGCCCACCTTCCTTAGGGCTCATCACAATTAACGCCTTTGCGGCCGCCACAGACATCATGGTTCCAGTCCAGGCAGAGTTCTATGCCCTTGAAGGACTTACCCAACTTTCTCGAATTGTGGATCTTGTTCAAAAGAACCTAAATCCAAGCCTGCGGATCACCAAAGTGGTTCTCACGATGTTCGACTCACGAAACACCCTGTCAACTGATGTGGCAAAAGAAGTTCGTAAGGCCTTCCCAGAGGAACTTTGCAAGTCTGTAATCCCTCGAACTGTTCGCCTGGCTGAAGCACCA
>CAIKVF010000130.1 GCA_903830745.1 uncultured Actinomycetes bacterium
GTCACTTCTGATGCCGCCGAACTGCCGCTTGTTGATTGCAACGTTCCAGAGATTTGTTTCCTCGTAACGATCGAGTCGCTTTGCAACATTTTCATGAGCAATGACATGAGGACGTTTTTCTCCACGAGCTTCGGCGTCTTTCTTGAACGCAACGCTGCCGCCAACGTGATCAGCGTGACCGTGGGTGTAGACGAGTGTCGTTATTGGCTTGTTGCTCCAGGTGCGAATTGCTTCAACCACCCCTTGGCCACTTCCTGGACCAGAAGCGTCAAAACACATGAGGCCGTCACCGACGTCAAGGACAACACAGTGGCTGAAACTCTCCACAATGGCTAGTCCTTCGCGAAGTTCAGTGATCTCATTCGTAATTCTGTTAACGGATTCAGTCACAACGCCTGAGTCGATTACAACAGTTGAAAGTTCAAGTGGATTCATACAAATACACTACGTACATTTGCATCAATGTGCCTGAATTTTTCAGCTCTACTAACTGTTCTAAAATGATTATGTGGAGCCTTCCAAAGTCATTCTTTATTACTGTTTTACCCCCCTGAGTGACCCCGACGCAATCCGTCTCTGGCAAAAAGAACTCTGTGAAAACTTAAATCTCAAGGGACGAATTCTCATCTCCAAACACGGAATCAATGGCACCGTTGGTGGTGACATGTCAAGCGTTATTGCTTACGTCAAGCAGACTCGTAAATATCTCCCCTTCAAAAAGATTGACTTCAAGTGGTCTGAAGGAACCGGCGACGACTTCCCTCGACTGATGATCAAAGTTCGTGATGAAGTTGTTTCATTTGGTGCACCTGATGAGCTCATCGTCGATGAAAATGGCGTTGTAGGTGGTGGAATCCATTTGAAACCGAAGCAAGTGAACCAACTTGTCGAAGAACGCGGTGATGAAGTTGTGTTTTTTGATGGAAGAAACCAATTTGAAGCGCGAATTGGAAAATTCAAAAATGCCATTGTTCCAGAAGTTGCAACCACTCGTGAATTTGTTGCTGAGCTCGAAAGTGGAAAGTACGACCACCTAAAGGACCGGCCCATCGTTAGTTACTGCACCGGAGGGATTCGCTGTGAAGTGCTTTCAAGCGTTATGAAGAATCGTGGATTCAAAGAGGTCTACCAAATGGATGGTGGCATTGTCCGTTACGCCGAAGAATTCGGTAGTGACGGTCTCTGGGAGGGTTCACTCTACATATTCGATAAGCGAATGAACCAGGAGTTCGGCAAGAATCCAAAGACTCTTGGTGAATGTGATCACTGCACTGCACCAACCAGCAAGTTCTACAACTGCGCGAACTTGGCGTGTCGCAAACTAATTCTGCTCTGTGAGAACTGCAAAGACAACAACACTGCAACGAATTGCTCTCCTAAGCACGCCGACCTCATCTACAAGTAGGTTTTAGCTAAAGGTTCAGGGGGCCACAATGATTGAAGTTGAACTACAGGGCAAAGTTGGCATCGTCACTCTCGCGCGACCAGCAGCACGCAATGCACTCACTGCGCAGATGATGCAGGACCTCTTTAGAAGCGTTCAAGAGCTCGACGCCAGTAGCGACGTCAATGTGATTGTCGTCACCGGACAGGATCCGGCATTCTGCGCAGGACTAGACCTAAAAGATCTAGCCACAACGTACAAGGACATTCGTCTCAGCGCTGAAGGCAGCACCCAACAACATGGGCTCCTTCCAAGAACAAGCAAGCCAATCATTGGTGCCATTAATGGTGCAGCAGTAACGGGTGGTCTTGAAGTTGCACTTGGCTGTGACTGGTTGATTGCATCTGAAAAAGCTTCTTTCGCCGATACTCATGCACGAGTTGGGGTCATGCCCGGTGGAGGGATGACCATTCGTCTGCCCCAATTAGTAGGTATCAACCGTGCTCGACAGATGTCGTTCACTGGAAACTTCATTGACGCCAAGACCGCTTACCAGTGGGGTCTTGTTAATGAAGTCTGTGAGCACGACAGTTTGATGACCAGAGTGATGGAGCAAGCAAAAACCATTGCAGAGATTGATCCACTTTCTGTAAAAGAAATCAGAACAATGTACGAAACACTTGGCAACCGCTCGGACGATGATGCGTACCTCGAAGAAGCAAAGTGGAGCCGACGCTGGATGAAAGAGCGTTTTGATGCTGCAACATTTGAATCAAAGCGCGACGGCATTATTTCTCGTGGCAGCTCACAGCAATAGATTGCTCATAGTAAGTACGATTACCCAGTGAAATTATTTGGCCCGATAGCGCTCGTTGGATCTGGCGAATACTTACCCCAAATGCGCGAGATTGAAGCTTCGCTTCTCAAAGGTCGTCCCGCAAAATACGTTCAAATTGCAACGGCTGCAGTTCCTGACGGTCCGAAGGTTCTTGAATACTGGCACGACCTTGGAAAAAAACAAGCTGAAGCAATAGGCGTTGAACAAGTAGTGCTCAACATCTCTACAAGAGACGACGCTGATGACTTAGAAAACGTTGCCCTGATTCATGGTGCAGGTCTTATTTATCTCTCAGGTGGAAACCCTGCATTTCTTGCTGACACGCTTAGAGGAACATTGGTGTGGGAAGCAATTGTCCACGAATGGGAGAACGGTGCCGCGGTTGCTGGATGTAGTGCTGGTGCAATGGTGATGAGTACTTCAGTCCCACCAATTTCTACTCGCATGGCAAACCGTGGTGAAGTGCAAGGGCTAAGTCTCCTCCCGCACCTGCGGGTGATCCCACATTTTGATCGATTCAAAAACTACGTACCGGACCTCGAAACAAAGTTTCTAGAGAACATTGATGCATCTATTTCGTTGCTAGGCATCGACGAAGACACCGCGCTCGTTGGTGGCCCTGAGTACTGGACAGTTGATGGCCTCAGATCAGTCTGGTTGCTCAAAGCTTCTGGGAGTGTCGAATTTAAACCAGGGCAAAACGTTCATACTCCTCTCGTGTAGGAGATTCGAAGCGAACTTGCAAGATACAGCTTCTTGAATTAAAAAGTAATCATGAGTTCAATACGAGTACTTGGCACAGAATGGTGCGGCGACTGCACCAGGGCAAAAGCATTTTTTGCTGAAAAAAACGTTTCATACGACTGGGTTGATGTTGACGTAGATCAAGAAGCGCTCGCAGAATGCGTTGCACTGAACGGTGGCAAGCGAGTAGTTCCCACCATCATTTTCGATGATGGGGACATTCTCGTTGAGCCATCAAACGAGCAGCTCGCTCAGAAATTGGGTTTGTAGTTCAA
>CAIKVF010000131.1 GCA_903830745.1 uncultured Actinomycetes bacterium
ATTGGCATTGCATCTCTGTGTGGATCTCTAATGATGCTTCAACTCCGCAGTAGTTTGAGCGCCAAAGAAGACGGTCGAGTCACTCAATAAAAAACCCGGGGCAATCGCCCCGGGTTTTTCAATACATCGTTAATGCTTAGATCAACTGCAACCACTTGTTGCGCCACAGCTGGCACATACGTGGCATGAACCAGCACGTTGCATCTGGTCACCACACTGGTAACACATTGGAGCGTCGTGGCTCTCAGCTGCTGGAGTCTCACGTGGAGGAAGTCCTGCAGGCTTTGGAGCTACTTCAATCAATGTTGGCTGGATGCTGATGCCAGCTGACGGTGTTGCCTGTTCAACAACTTCAGGAAGTGTTGGCTGGATGCGCTCGCTTGTAGAGAGCACACCAATCTCTTCGCGCTCAGTTGGGCTTAAGTAGTCAAGCGCCATACGACGGAAGATGTAGTCAACGAGTGACGTTGCAATACGTAGGTCTGGGTCGTCAGTCATACCTGATGGTTCGAACTTCAAGTTGACGTACTTGCGAACATAGGTTGCAAGTGGCACGCCGTGCTGAAGACCGAGGCTGATCGAGATTGAGAAGGCATCCATGATTCCAGCAAGTGTTGAACCCTGCTTTGAAACCTTGATGAACACTTCACCTGGACGACCGTTTTCGTATTCACCAACAGTTACGTATCCTTCGCAGTCCGCAACGCGGAATGAGAAAGTAGTTGATACGCGACGACGTGGAAGACGCTCGCGAACAGCACCTACAACAACGCTTGTTCCACCTTCAGACTTAGCAATCTGAAGCTGTGCTTCGAGTGCGTTGATCTTGGTCTGGAGCTCTGCAGCGACGCTGTCAGTTGCTGTTACTGATGCAGTTGAGGTGTCGCCGTCCTTCTTCGCAGTTGACAGTGGCTGTCCAACCTTGCAGTTGTCACGGTAGATCGCAACGGCCTTAACACCAAGCTTCCAAGCATCCAAGTGAAGGTTTTCTACGTCTTCAATGGTTGCATCTTCTGGCATGTTCACTGTCTTAGAGATTGCACCCGAGATGAACGGCTGTACTGCACCCATCATCTTCACGTGGCCTAGGTAGTGAATGGTGTTGTCGCCCATTGAGCATGCGAATACTGGAAGGTGCTCGTTCTTAAGAGCCGGTGCACCCATGATTGACTTGTTCACGTCAATGTATTCAACAATTGCTGCAACTTCGTCGTCAGAGTAACCAAGCTTGGTAAGCGCACGTGGCACTGTCTGGTTAACAATGGCCATGTTTCCACCACCGACGAGCTTCTTGAACTTAACGAGTCCAAGGTCAGGCTCAATTCCAGTGGTGTCACAGTCCATCAACAAACCAATAGTTCCTGTTGGTGCAAGAACAGTTGCTTGCGCGTTACGTGTTCCGTAACGAGTTCCAAGGTCCACTGCCTCTTCCCACGCGTGCTGTGCGGCTTCCAAAATGTCAGCAGGAGCAAGCTTTGCGTCAATTTGGTACGAAGCATCACGGTGCATGCGAAGAACATTGATCATTGGCTCAGCGTTCTCTGCGAAACCTTCGTGAGGCCCCATGCGCCCAGCAGTGCGAGCACTGGTGGCGTATGCGTGACCAGTCATCAGCGCAGTGATTGATGCAGCAACTGCACGTCCCTGGTCTGAGTCGTACGCAAGACCAGATGCCATAAGAAGCGCACCGATGTTGGCGTAACCAAGTCCGAGCTGGCGGAACTTACGTGAGTTGATACCAATCATCTCAGTTGGATAATCAGCAGCACCAACAATGATCTCTTGTGCAGTGAAGAGCACTTCAATCGTGTGCTTGAACGCGTCAACGTCGAAACGACCGTCTTCGCGTAGGTAGTGCATCAAGTTGATACTTGCGAGGTTGCAAGCAGAGTTGTCAATGTGCATGTACTCAGAGCAAGGGTTCGAACCGTTAATACGGTCAGTGTTGCTTGAGGTGTGCCACTTGTTAATAGTGGTGTCGAACTGCAGACCTGGGTCAGCACATTCCCACGCAGCACGAGCCATCTGACGCCACAGGTCGCGGGCCTTTACGGCACGAACTGTTGCACCACCAGCACGAGCTACGAGGTTCCAGTCAGCGTCATCAAGAACTGCCTGCATGAAGTCGTCAGAAACGCGAACAGAGTTGTTGGCGTTCTGGTACTGAATTGAGTGGATGTCCTTGCCGTCGAGGTCCATGTCAAAGCCGTTGTCACGAAGAACACGTGCCTTCTTCTCTTCGTTGGCCTTACACCAGATGAACTCTTCGATGTCTGGGTGGTCAGCGTCGAGCATGACCATCTTTGCTGCGCGGCGAGTCTTTCCACCGGACTTAATTGTTCCAGCAGAAGCGTCAGCACCACGCATGAATGAAACAGGACCACTTGCCGTTCCTCCACCTTCGAGGCCTTCAGCACTTGAGCGAATCTTTGAAAGGTTTACACCAGCACCTGATCCACCCTTGAAGATGATTCCTTCTTCGGTGTACCAGTTAAGAATCGAGCGCATTGAGTCCTGCACCGCGAGGATGAAGCATGCGCTTCCCTGCTGTGGGACATCCTTCACACCAATGTTGAACCACACTGGTGAGTTAAAAGCAGCCTTCTGAGTAATGAGGATGTGCTTGAGCTCTGAACGGAATGTCTCAGCCTCTTGTTCGTCAACGAAGTAGTTCGAGTCAACGCCCCAATTAGTAACGGTGTCAACAATGCGGTCAACAACCTGCTTGAGGCTGGTCTCGCGCTCTGGTAGTCCGAGGGTTCCACGGAAGTACTTCTGAGCAAGAATGTTGGTGGCATTGAACGACCATGAAGCTGGAACCTCGACACCAAGTTGTTCGAAGGCTACAGATCCGTCACGGAAGTTCGAGATGCGCGCGTCGCGACGATCCCAAATGACTTCGTCATAAGGATGACGATCCTCAGTTGTAAAAAACCTGCGTAAACCAATTCCAAGTCGCTGAGGTGCGATAGCCATTTTTATCTCTTTTCTTTCCGATTCCGACACTAAAAATGCTTCGAGCGATCTAGGAGTCGGGATAACAAGGATAGTCGCTCCAAGGGGTCCAAACCACTATATGTAGTGGTTTCCCACCGGCACATCGCAAGATGCTGTGCTATTACAGCACTGTAATTACATCATGTCAACTCTATTTTGGGCATTTTTGAATTATTTTTACGACCCAAGCCATACGGTCTTCTAGACCCCCCGAACCCTAAGTAGCCTGACCCCTATGGACCTAATTCTCGCCCTCGACGCAGGCACTTCTGGGGTCCGTACAGCGGCCTTTTCAAAGGGGGGTGAGTTAGTTGACTCGAGCTACCGAGAGCTAACCCAGTACTTCCCTGGGCCGGGGCTTGTGGAGCACGATCCAGATGAAATCGCCAACCTGGCAATCGCCACCCTGGGCGAAGTCGCCTCGAGGGCCAAGACGGCGGGTCACAAAATCCTCTCTATTGGCATAACTAACCAACGTGAAACAACTGTCGCGTTCGACCGAGTAAACGACGAGATTCTTCATCGCGCAATTGTCTGGCAAGACAAGCGCACCGCTTCACTCTGTACTGAGATGACTGAAGCAGGTCACAGCGACATTGTTCGAAAAACAACTGGACTTGTTCTTGATTCATATTTCTCTGCCACAAAAATGAAATGGTTGATCGATAACGGATCGCTCAGCAACGCATCATCGCCAGCGCTGTGCACAATCGACACGTGGCTTCTTTGGAAGTTATGCGGCACGTACGTAACAGAACCATCAAATGCGTCAAGAACATTGCTCATGGACCTCGAAACGCTCGACTGGTCTGATGAGATGCTGCATCTTTTCTCAGTCCCCCGAGATGTACTTCCGACTATCCAGCCGTCGCGCTCGAACTTCGGCGAGATACTGAGCTCAGTAGTTCCAGAACTCGCTGGCGTCAGAGTTACTGGGGTGCTCGGTGACCAGCAGGCGGCACTCTTTGGACAGGCGTGTTTCGCTCCGGGAATGGTGAAAGCAACCTACGGTACTGGTGCATTTATCTTGGCTAATGCCGGGACAAAAATCCCAGGAGTATTTGACGGACTCATCACCACAGTCGCCTGGAACCTCGCAGAGTTCGGCGCAACCGCCTACGCCGTTGAAGGCTCCGCATTTGTCGCAGGCGCCGCGGTGCAGTGGCTGCGTGACGAAATGAATTTCATTTCAGCAGCGAGTGAGCTCGAAGCACTCGCACTCAGTGTTCCCGACAGCGCTGGTGTTCAGTTCATCCCCGCATTTAATGGACTCGGTTCTCCCTACTGGCGAGGTGACGTTCGAGGATCAATCTCAGGTCTCAGCCAAGCAGTAACAAAAGGAAACATTGCACGCGCTCTCGTTGAAGCACTCGCCTTCCAGGTAAGGGCAATGACTGATTCATTTAGTGCGAACGGACTTGGCGTTAAAGAGCTGCGATGCGACGGAGGAGCTGCTACAATGGACCTACTTATGCAGCTACAAGCCACGCAGTCAAAGTCACCGGTGCTCAGGAGCAAATCACTCGAAGCCACTGCACGAGGAGCAGCAACTATTGCTGGACTTGGAACAATGTGGAAGTCGCTCGATGAACTCTCAAACTTGTGGGAGCCAGATAAGCGCTTTGAGCCCGAGGACCCCGTATTTTCTGACCCTGCATACGCTGCGTGGAGTCGAGTACTGGAGCGCTCGTAAGCGGTATAGGTTTTAAAAATACATAGGGGGAAATTATGGAAACGTACGAATCAAAAGTTGCAAGAGAAGGACTCGGATTTGGAGAAGGGCCACGCTGGCATGACGGTCGTCTCTGGTTCTCTGACTTCTATCGCAACGCAATTTTTAGTGTTGATGAAAATTGTGGTGACGAACGCCTAGAGCACAGCGTTCCAAATCAACCATCTGGACTCGGATGGCTCCCAAATGGAGACCTTCTCTACGTATCTATGACTGATCACAAAGTGATGCGACTAAGTAGTGGTGTCGCATCGGAGTTCGCTGACATCAGTGAGCACTGCGGCTTCTGGGCAAATGACATGCTCGTCTCCCCCGCAGGATTTAGTTACGTAGGAAACTTCGGGTTTGACCTACACGGTTGGATAGAAGAAAAAGGCGCAGCAGAAGTTCTCTTCAACCCACTGCCGTCTACCAACGTGGTGGTTCTAAGTCCTGAGGGAAAAATTATTCAAGTTGTTCCTGATCTGTTCTTTCCAAATGGCACCGTGCTGAGTGCTGATAACAAGACCCTCATGGTGGGAGAAACCTTCGGACGCAGCATTACCGCATTCGACGTTGCCGCTGATGGAACACTTTCTAATCGACGTGTATGGGCAGATGTAACAGGAATGAATCCTGACGGGAACTGCATTGATGATGAAGGACAAATTTGGATGGCTAACCCAAATCCATTCGATCACGGAATTGTGCGCGTCAAAGAAGGCGGCGAGATAACTGCACGCGTCAACACCACTGACGTGACATTTGCTTGCGCCATGGGTGGGGCCGATTTGAAGACTCTTTATATCTTCACTGCACCAGACAGCAGCCCGAGTGTCGTTAAAGGTAATTTGCTCGGAAAGATTGAAACTGTTCGAGTGCCCGTTGGTGGACAGAAGCGCTAATTAGCCAAGCTTTGGTAATGCTTTTTTGAGATTACGAATTGCTTGCTGTGTGCGCAGTTCGTTCTCAATAAGCGCAAAGCGCACGTGACCATCGCCGCCATCGCCGAATCCAACACCAGGACTCGTCGCCACGTCAGCTTCTGCAATCAGATACTTCGCGAAATCAAGAGATGAGTGGTCACGGTACTGCTCTGGAATACGTGCCCAGATAAACATCGAACCCTTAGGCGCTGGAACTTCCCAGCCAATACGGTTCAGACCGTCAATGAGAGTGTCGCGGCGTGCTTGGTAAATAACTTGCAACTCGTCTGGGTACGACTGCGCTTCGTTCATGGCAACGATTGCTGCAATCTGAACCGGTTGGAATGTTCCGTAGTCGAGGTAACTCTTTAGCTTCGTGAGTGCAGCAACGATTTCCTTGTTTCCAACCATGAAGCCAACTCGCCATCCTGCCATTGAAAATGACTTGGTGAGTGTGTAGAGCTCAACGCAGCATTCCTTTGCGCGTGGTACTTGCATAATTGAAGGTGGCTTGTAACCATCGAAACCAAGATCGGCGTAGGCGAAGTCGTGACAGATGATGACGTCGTGCTCGAGTGCAAAATTAACAAGTCGCTCCATGAACGCTAAGTCCACGCACGCACTCGTTGGGTTGTGTGGGAACGAACAAATAATTACTCGTGGCTTGACTGTTGCTTTTTCCCATGCAGTAACGAGTCCGTCGAAGAAGTCATCGCCCGGGTCATTTTCTGATGACGCAGGGTCGAGCATTGGAACAGTGATAACTGTCGCACCTGCGAACCCAGGACCAGCTAGGTGGATTGGATAACTCGGACTTGGAACAATTGCTGTGTCGCCGGGACCAAGCAGCACCCACATGAGGTGCGTGAGTCCTTCTTTGGCGCCAATGGTGGTGACGACTTCAGTGTCGGGGTCAAGATCAACGTCCCACATCTTCTTGTAACGAGTGGCCATGGCGAGGCGAAGGTTTGGAAGTCCACGACTCGCTGAGTAACGGTGGTTCTTCGGGTTGTGTGCAGCTTCGCTAAGTTTCTCAACGGCAATATCTGGACTTGGCAGGTCTGGGTTACCGAAACCAAAGTCAACAATGTCTCTACCCGCAGCACGCGCTTCTGCCTTCAGACCATTGATCTGAGCGAATACGTACGGTGGCAAGCCATTAATTCTGCGGAATTCCATCAGCGAAACTTACTTACTGAATTGCTCTCGCGCCACTCTTTCAGGTCATGAATTTGTACCGAGGGTCCAAATATCGCCCACGTCGCGCCCGCTGAGGCGAGTCCGTCCAGTAATCCGTGCGTATCTTCTGGTGTGTTTCCGGCCCAATTAACGGTCGCAAACTCAGACATTTTCTCAACTTCGTGCGGTTGTGCATTCCATAAATTGATCTCAGCACCGAGGTCAATTGCGAGTTGATTTGTGGCATCACTGCCACCACCAAACCAGACTGGCATCTCATCAAGAAGCTCTGTAGCAGCGTCAATCATGAGTTCGCGGCGTTCAGCCCCAGAGAGACTTGCAAGTCCGTACGCTTCGTTTTCATCTGCAGAAAGTCGGTCTCCTGTTCCAAGAGCAGCAATCACTCTTCCAGGTGCCAGTGCATTCAAGGTTCTGAACTGGCTAACTAAGTGACGTGTGCCAACGAGCCCAACTCGTGCAACGAGAGGCGCAACAATTAGTGCATCATGTTTTGTCGCAATTGCACTGAGAACTGGAAACGGAGAAAGTGCGGGGCGCTCTGGTGATCCCATTGGCCACAGGTGATCGTAAGCAAAAACGCCGTCGATGCCTTGACGAGCGGCTTCCCCCGCAAAGGCCAACGCGTCATCGCTACCGTTTCTAAACGTTGGCAGTAGAACACCTAACTTCACTTCGCTCCTTCAAAAGCCAAGAGCGCTGCACCGAGTGCTCCAGAGTTTGGTCCAAACTTTGTTGGGATAATTTTAAATGCCGGACGAGCTTCACGAGCCTCGACGAGTTCATCGAGGTATTCGCGCGCAGCTGGGAGCACGAGCTCGAACACCGACGAGAGTCCGCCGCCAATTACGTAGGTCCCACTGTCGAGCAGTACTTCGAGGTTTGAGAGTCCAAGAGCCATCCACCATCCGATTTCTCGCATGATTGCCATTGCTTCTTCACTTCCCTCGCCTGCTGCTTTGGAAACATCTTCTGCTCGAACATTGTCTGCTCCGAGTGACGCAGTGAGTTGAGCAAGCTTGCCAGCATGCACCGCTTCGCCAGTCATGCGCTGCAGCGCACCACCGGAGCAGTATCGCTCCCAGCAACCTTTTCCACCACAGAGACACTGTGCACCGTTGGCGTTTACAACCATGTGGCCTATTTCTCCAGCGAATCCATTCTTTCCACGTTGCAGTGCACCATTAACAAATAGCGCACCACCAATGCCCGTGCCGAGAGTCACCATTACAAAATCATCAACACCTTTTACCGCTCCCCACTCATGCTCACAGAGAGCAGCGCAGTTGGCGTCGTTGTCTGAATAGATGTGCGGTGACCTGAGTAGTTTTTTAAGCGACTCCGCAAGATTTATTCCGTGAGCGCTTTGCCAGTTCGGTGCGTATGCGAGTGTGCCGTCTCGTCTAATGAGACCAGGCAGTCCAAGTCCGACTCGGATCTTCGAAGGATCAAGATTGTGCTTTGCACACAGCGACATAATTTGTTCAGCAATGGCATCACTCATTGCATCACTTGCGTCAGGAGCATGCAGTGTTTGACGTCGGTCTTCGTCGAGGATTTTTCCATCTCTCGAAACAAGTAGTGCTAAAGACTTCGTGCCGCCAATGTCGACACCTATTGCAACGTCAGTCATGAACGACGCTCTGCACGCTCTCTAAGTTCTCGTAGGGCCTGGATCTGGATGCGCTGTGCGGCACGAGCCTTCACGAAGGACGGAATTGGGACAGCGAGCTCAACTTCTAGGTCGTAGGTGACTTTTGTTCCGCTGCCTGATGGTTCAAAGCGGTACTGACCAACCAGTGACTTCGTGATGTCGCCATCAATTTGTTTCCAGTTGAGCTCACCTGGAGCTCGGCTGTAGTCGTAACGAAGTACGTACGTTGTTGAGCGACCAAATGCTGCAGCACGAAATTCAACTTCAAGAGCTCTTCCATCGGCATCACGCTCTAAGACTTCAATCTTTTTTAATTCACCCACCCACTGCGAATAAGCAGCAAAGTCGGTGACTATGGAATAGACGGCGTCAGGCGATGCATTAACGACAATTGATAATGTTGCGCGCTGAGCCACGGGCCCTCCTCTAACCAATACCTTAGAGCAGTTAAACGGTTGAACTGATGTTGTCAAACGGCTGCAGGCCGTTTCCGAGGCGCAGTGCGAGCCCGTTCCAGTCGAATCGTTCTTCACTCATCAGACGGGCTTGGTGTGCGTAGCGTGAACGACGCTCGCCGTCGCTAAGCAGTTCACCCATGGCAACAGCTAGGGCCTGGGCACTGCGTGACTTTGCCACCACTGTTCCAGTGACCCCATCAATGACTGCCTCGTGGCTACCGCCTGAGCGTCCAGCAATTTGAGCAATGCCGCTCGCCGCCGCCTCAACGAAAACTATCCCGAAACCTTCTTGTTCGAGCCCGAGCCACCTACTGCGACAATCCATCACCATGAGGTCGCTCGCCCCGAGCCACGGACTCAAGTCGTCATCTGAAACGCGTCCTAAAAAGACAACCGGAGCATTTAACTTCTTCGCCAACTTTTCGAGTCGTTCACGGTCACGCCCAGATCCGCCAATAGCTACTTGCAGAGTTGGAATGTTCACCTGCAGCTTTGCTGAAGCTCTAATGAGAGTGTCCATGCCTTTTCGTGGCACTAAACGTGAATACGAGCTCACAAGAAGTGCGTCAGGGTTGAGTCCGAGCTTTCGTCGAACATCGTCACGCTTTGAAGGATCGAGTGGAACAAAACGACTGGTGTCAACACCAGGTGGAATTTGCACCACTGGAGGCATGTACTCCCCAGCGTTCCTTCGAGCTTCTTGTTCTGGGTACGTGCCAGCACAGACAGCGACGCTGGCGTGGCGAAGAATGTATCGAAGGCTTGACGCAATGAGCGGGAGGCGACCTGGGATTGTTACTTCAGCACCATGAAGGATCACTCCGTAGGGCTTAGAGAGCCTTGGTCCAAGAAGACCAAGTGGCCACGCAGGGTCCAAAAGAACTAGGTCAGGTTGATGACGTGCAATTGCATCTTCAATAACGCGCAGCGCACGTCTCGTTGGAAAGAAGAGAGTTTTCGCTTTTATTCGCTCAATCACAACATCAGTTTCCTGGTCAAATGTTGCAGCATCGTCGTGCGATGAAGCAGTGAGGACGACTGCGCGTCCGGGCTCCAAGCGGCGCCAGAGTTCGTGTAGGCAGACCTGAATCCCGCCCGTCTTTGGCGGGTAGTCATTGGTCACGAGTAAGTGGCGCGCCATGCAACCACGCTACTTCGCAGAGCTCTTAGGGCTTTGACTCAATTCTTTGACGGTATTTGAGACTAGGGATCATTCCCTCGCTTGTGAAGATTTCAATGATCTTCGCTTCATCACTCGTCATAACGAGTTCATCAGGTGTACTGCCTAAAACAAAGCTCACCAAACAGTCACTGCAGTCCGGCGTGCTTCTTCTGACACATTCATTACAGCTAATCGATACTTCAATGTTCTTACTCATTTGATCCCTTTCGCTTTTATAAAGCCTTCACTAAGGGTGTGACATCAAAGTAGGAACGGGGCAATTTCCTTTGCAATTTGTGAGGGGCCAAAGACAACGCCTTCGGTGATAATCATTGAAGTTGAAGGGTCGATCAAAACAAAAAAGGGTGGCCACTTGATACCCAAGATGTCCAATATTTCTGGGGAGATTATGACTTCTTGATTCCCATTTATCCATTCACCGTTTGGGTCACTCGTCTCAGAGACAACCAGCACATCTACGTTTCCTAGATCGTCCAGCGTGGAGTGAACAAAATCACGACAGCCATCACAATTTGGCTTTATTGCAACGACCAAAGTTTTCTCGGTGATCGATTTTGTGACTGGAACTCCGTTTACGACACCTGAGATGCTCAGCGACACGTGACGCTGTCTTGGTTGGTCGAATGAACTCACTCGCCCTCGGCGATTTCCTCTACACCGCGACCGTGGCCGCACCAGCGACAATCAACTGACTCAACAGTCTTTGAAATAATTTCTGGTTCTTCGATTGTGAGGTCTCCGCCAACAGTGAAGTGGTGAAATGAGCGAATTGATGTGGTTTCAACAACATCAAAACGGGTCAAATTTCCACAAGCGGTGCAGCGGTATCTAGTAGTCACGTCAATCACGGTACTCGTCAAGTCGCTTGGACCATTCACCTTCACTGGTAGTTCTCCTGCGAGGACGAACCTCAAATGAACGACCAGGTTCAAGATTTGCTTCGAAGACTGTGTCGAGGGGCAAATTCCCGTATGCCGGTGTTGCTCGCTCAGAGTCAATAAGTCGGCAAAGCGCCGCTGGGTGGTTTATTAGGCCCGAATAGAAAGGCCCAGAAGCTGTGTCGAGGACCACTTCGCCGCGACGCAAAGTTCGCTCTAGCAGCGTCGACTCGATTCGTGTTCCCGAGATGTCTCGAAGTTCAACTGCATTTGTAAATCGTGTTGCGATGCCACCCTCGGCGATAACTCGCTGGTTCGTTACATGGAGTTTGTGTGAACGCCACTTCCATGTTCTCGTTCCAACCAAAAATGCACACGGTCCCGCGAAAATAAAAAGAAGCAATGCTTCACGCGAAGACAGAAAGTGCACGTGTGTGACCATGAAGTCAACAAAAACGAGTGAAGTGGCGAGGCTTAACAATGGTCGAAAGAGACCCGAGACAACCGGGGTCACCGAAATGATCCTGTGTTCGTTTTCGCGAAGTGTGGTGCGACCTTGCATAGGAACAGCCTAAAAAAAATTAAGTGGCTCTTGCGTGATGGCTAAGCGTTGCGAAGTTGATGCGCAGCCATGTCGAAATACGAGTTCATCTCAACATATTGCTCGTTAGTCAGTTCACTTCGGACACTTTCTAACGCCTGGCTCATTGCGCTAAGCCAGTTGTCGCGTGCCTTCTTCGTAATACGAAAAGGAGCGTGCCTCATACGAAGGCGGGGGTGTCCTCTCGCCTCCATGTAGACCTGTGGCCCACCCCAGTACTGCATCAAAAAAAAGACCAAATGTTGCTTCGCTTCAGTGAGGTCTTCGGGGTACATGGGGCGTAAAAGCTCGTCTTTTTCAATAACGCTGTAAAACGCATCGACCAAGCGAACAAAGAATTCTTGACCACCGACTTGGTCATACATTGTTTGTTCCACACCCCCACGCTAGATGTTCGCCTAGACTTATCCGAGTCTCATTTGAGACGTGCGGGTGTAGCTCAATGGTAGAGTTCCAGATTTCCAATCTGGCCACGCGGGTTCGATTCCCGCCACCCGCTCCAATGAGCAACATTTCAAAATCTCATGTGACGAGTGATGAAGTGTCCTTTTACGTAGAGCGTGCAGGCTCTGGACCAACAATCTTGCTAGTGGGTGGCTCTGGCTCGACGCTTGCATCATCGCAACCATTTCTCGAAATACTTCGTAAGCACGCTGATGTCATTGCATTCGATCATCGTGGCATGGGAAACTCCTCAACTCCCTCGGGGCCATGGACAATGGCTGATCACGCCAATGACGTTCGAGCAGTGCTTGACGGGCTCGGTATTTCATCATGCATTGTGTTTGGAGTTAGCTTCGGTGGAATGGTTGCTCAAGAATTCGCAGTTACATTCCCTGA
>CAIKVF010000132.1 GCA_903830745.1 uncultured Actinomycetes bacterium
AATCAACAACGACTTTTCCTGTGTAGTTAGGATGCTTTAACGCACGCCACACCTTAAACAGATCATTGTTTCGAAACTCATAGTGCGCTTCGACTGAATCCCATGTAACAAGCAACAAGTGATTCGTTGGATCTTCAATTTGACGTCGAACTTCTGCTCCTCGACAACCAGGTGCTGAGCGAATAATTGGAAGGGCGATCTTTAAATCCTCTGCGAATGCTTCTTCCTCGCCAGGAGTAACCGGAAGAACAGCGTGCTCGAGAACCATTACTTCTTCAGCAACTTTGCTCGTAGCGCAGTGTCTTCAGCAACGGCAATAGCGGTGTGGGCAAGTGCCACTGCGCCATCGACAACAGCCTGGTCCGCTTCCTTGGTGATGCAGGCTGCAGTGAACTCAGGTTGGTGATTCACTGCTCCGTGAGTCGGAATCGCAATCAGTGGGTGAATTGACGGCACAACGAGTGAAACGTTCGCCATGTCTGTTGACAGCGTTGGCCGTGGCGTTCCTGCGTCATCAATTTCAAATGTTCGACCGAGTGATTCAGCAGCGGTGCGGTAGTGGTTCAAGATCTCAATACTTGTTTCCATGTGTGAAAACTGGCTTCCGTTTTCTTCAATTCGAAGCTTGGCTCCTGTGGCGAGAGCACCGGCTTCAAAGCAGGCATCCACGCGCTTTCGAAGTGCAGCAAGGCGCTCTGAAGTAACTGAACGAGCCATGAATCGACCAAGTGCATGGCTCGGAATGATGTTGGCGGCAGAACCACTTTCAACAACAATGCCGTGAACCTGGTCACCAGGGTGGAGTTGCTGGCGAAGTAGGCCAAGGGCAACTTGAGAAATAGTCATTGCGTCAAGCGCGTTGATACCTTCAAATGGAGCAGCAGAAGCATGTGCTTCTTTTCCGGTGAATGTCACATCAAAGTGGTCAACCGCGAGGCACTGAGCATCGAGGCGCTCAGTGGGCCAAGGGTGCACCATCATTGCGGCGTGAGCGTTCTTAAATTCACCAGCGTTAATGAGGTCAATTTTTCCGCCGCCACCTTCTTCTGAAGGCGTACCAAGAAGCGTGACCGTAAGCCCGAGTTCGTCAGCTACTGCACCGAGGCCAATTGCGGCACCGAGTGATGATGCAGCAATGATGTTGTGACCGCAAGCGTGACCAACGTCTGGGAGTGCGTCATATTCGGCGCAGAAAACAATGTTCAGTTCTCCCGACCCTTTGGTGGCACGAAATGCAGTTGCAAGACCGGCAATACCCGTTTCGACATCGAAGCCTGCAGCCTTTGCGGCATTGGCAACTGCGTCAGCACTCTTGAATTCTTCGTAGCCAAGTTCTGGATTCTTGTGAATGAAATGGCTGAGCTCAACTAGTGCGTTTGAAGCACTTTTAATTGCTCCGGTTGCAGTGTCGCGAGAGGTCATTCGATAATGGCAACAACGTCGCCAGCTGCGACGGAGTCACCAGGCTTTACCTTGATGGACTTGACAACACCAGCTTTTTCAGCGTTGACGTTATTTTCCATCTTCATAGCTTCGAGGATCACAATGGCTTGTCCGACTTCAACAGTGTCACCTTCGGCGACCGAAACCTTGACGATTGTCCCCTGCATGGCAACAGTTACTTTTCCAGATCCACTTCCAATTGCACCGGTGTGGTGCTG
>CAIKVF010000133.1 GCA_903830745.1 uncultured Actinomycetes bacterium
CCCCTCGCTGCCCGCTGGTCTGGGCACCGGGGGTGTTAATGATCTTTTCCTGTGCGTGATACATGAAACAGGTTCCATCAGGAATGCGCTGGCTGACCACGACGCGCGCGGTCAGCGTGCCGTTGAGGTTGAACACTTCCACCCAGTCGTTGTCCACGATTCCAGCCTTGGCCGCCTCAACTTCGGAAATCCATACGTGTGGGCCACCACGACTGAGCGTGAGCATGCGCAGGTTGTCCGAATAGGTCGAATGAATTCCCCATTTCTGGTGTGGTGTCAACCAGTTCAGGACGAGTTCTTTCTCGCCGTTGGACTTTGTTCCCAGCATCGGCTGAATAGTCTTTGTATCAATCGCGGGCTTGTACACACAAGAGCCTTCGCCAAAGTCGAGCATCCAGCGGTGATCCTGGTAAAACTGCTGTCGACCCGTCAGCGTGCGCCACGGTATCAGTTCGTGGACGTTGGTATAGCCGGCGTTGTAGCTGACCTCTTCGCTTTCAAGACCTGACCAGGTCGGTGCCGAGATGATCTTGCGCGGTTGCGCCTGTACATCGCGAAAACGGATCTTGTCGTGTTCACGACCGCGCGCCAGGTGCGTGTGATCGCGTCCGGTAATTTTTGAAAGAGCCTCCCACGCCTTGACCGACACGTGACCATTAGTCTCGGGGGCAAACGTCAGGATCATTTCAGCGGCATCGATCGCGGTGTCCAGACGTGGGCGACCTTTGCTGACACCCTCTTCTGTGACAGCCTTGGTGAAGCCCGCGAGTTCATGGACCTCATGCTCGGTGTTCCAGTTAATCCCTTTGCCACCATTGCCCAGTTTTTCAAGCAGCGGTCCCACGGAGGTGAACTTGCGGTAGATGTCGTTGTAGTTGCGCTCGACTACCGTCATATTCGGGGCGGTCTTGCCAGGGATCAGGTCGCACTCGCCGTACTTCCAGTCCTTGGGTTCGAACGCCTGTCCAAGTTCGCCCGGGGTGTCATGCATGAGTGGCGTGAGGACGATGTCCTTGCACGTACCGAGGTAGGGTCCACCGATTTCACTGAAGCACGCTGCGTGAGTAGCGTTCCCGTGCCAACTGGTTCGATGGTCCACTCAATGCATGCATCTCCAGGTAGCACCATCTCTGCGTGGAGTTTCAAGTATTTATTTTGAACAATTTGATCGACACGCCAGAAGTCAACAAAGTCTCCAACTTCTAAGTGCTCTGGATCGCGCCTTCCACGTCGGGCTCCAGGGCCACCCCAAATTTGATCGAGAGCCCCTCGAACCTTCCAGAGCCATTCGCCACGGTGCCAGCCTTTTTCACCACCGAGTGATGAGACTGCGGCAAACACTTTTTCAGGACTTATTTCGGTGCGCACGATTCGCTCATCATGAAGTTCTGTGCCACCCGCCCATTTCGGGTCGGTGATGTATGCCTTAAAGGGGCGAAGGTCGGCGTCGCTGAATGAAGTTGGAACCTGTTTACTTGTCGTTCTTCCAAGTGCCAACTGGATAGCTTCTCTGATGCCACGCTGGGGTTCTCCGAGAGTGTCGGCGGTCGTTGTTCCATGAACAATTACTTCATTCACCAGACTGTCAACCAGAGGCTTCGCGAGACTTGCAGGTACTGGGGTAACAATTCCCACCCAGTGTGAAGAGAGGCGAGGTGTCAGAAAAGGAACTGGGATAAGCCTTCTCTTCTTTAGTCCCGCTTCTTCGGCGTAGATGTCCATCATCTCGGCGTAGGAAATGATGTCTTTGCCACCAATTTCAAAAATTCCAGGGATTGGGCTTGGTGCGTTGATGACCTTCACGAGGTAGTTGAGAACGTCCGAGATGGCAATGGGCTGAGACTTTGTTCTGACCCACTTCGGAGTAACCATTACTGGGAGAACTTCAACGAGGTAGCGAAGCATTTCGAAGCTTGCTGAACCCGAGCCAATAACAACAGCAGCTCTCAGTTCGGTTACTGGGATCGCACCAGCAGCGAGAGTCTTTCCAACGCTGTGACGACTCGTGAGGTGAACACTGAGTGCATCATCGTCGTCACCCATTCCACCTAAGTAAATGATTCGCTTTACTCCAGCGGCCTCACATGCACTTCTGAAATTTTCTGCGTCACGTGTTTCTTTTGCCACCCAGTCAGCACCATCGCCAATTCCGTGAACTAAATAAACGGCAACATCAACGTCGTGCATTGCTTCAGTGAGGTCACCTTCAATTGATCCCTGAACAACTTCAACGTTAGGCAGCCATGGTGCTTGAGAGAGTTTGCCGGGTGTTCGCACAAGACAGCGAACAGTGTTGCCTTCTTCAAGAAGTCTTGGGACTAATCGTCCACCAACGTAGCCAGTGGCTCCAGTAACTAAAACTCGGCTCATTGTTGGCTCCAAATGTTCATTACTGGACACTAGGAGTTATTTAGAGATTTCCGACAATCCAGTTAATTGACGCACAGAGTGCAGCAACATCTTCAGAATCAATTGCAGGGAACATTGAAATACGAAGCTGATTGCGTCCAAGTTTGCGGTATGGATCGGTATCCACAACACCATTGGCCCGTAGGACCTTGGCAATGACTGAGGCGTCAATGTCGTCGGTGAAGTCGATTGTTCCTACAACGTTGCTTCGCTCGGCAGGGTTCGTAACGAATGGCGTCGCAAAGCTAGATGCTTCAGCCCACGTGTAAAGAATTTCTGCAGATGTGCGTGAGCGACCTGCAGAGAAGCTGAGACCACCGTTGTCATTGAACCACTTGACCTGAGATGCAAGCATGTGGATAGTTGCGAGTGCTGGTGTGTTGTAGGTCTGGTTAAGTCGAGAGTTGTCGAGTGCAATCTTGAGGTCGAAGAATGCAGGTGTCCAACGACCAGATGCACTGATTTGCTCAATGCGCTCAATAGCTGCAGGTGAACAGATAGCGAGCCAGAGACCACCGTCTGCTGCAAATGACTTCTGCGGTGCGAAGTAGTACACGTCGAACTGTGATGGGTCAACCATGAGACCACCAGCTGCAGATGTTGCATCTACAACAACGAGCCCCTTTGATCCAGCTGGGCGAGTGATTGGCATCATCACGCCAGTTGAGGTTTCGTTGTGAGTAAGTGCGTAGAGGTCAACACCATCAGTTGTCACTGCGAGTGGGTGGGTCCCAACGTCACTCTTAATGACCTGAGGGTCACTGAGGTGTGGAGCCTGGGTGACTGCTTCGGCGAACTTAGACGAGAACTCGCCAAAGACGAGGTGTTGTGAGTGATTGAGCACGAGGTGGAATGTTGCAGCATCCCAGAAGCATGTAGATCCTCCGTTACCGAGCAACACTTCGTAGCCATCAGGAAGATTGAACAGAGCACGAAGACCGTCTTGCACTTCTTTAACCTTGTTCTTTACAGTTGCCTGGCGGTGCGAAGTACCCATGTAGGTAGTGCCATCGGCGAGTAGCGCGGTGAGCTGCTCGGCACGTACTTTTGAGGGGCCGGCGCCAAAGCGGCCGTCGCGCGGTAGTAGTTCTGCAGGAATTTTTAGAGTGTCTGGGGAAGCCATAGAATTACAATCTTACGTAAAATGAATGGAGCATTTGATGAGTTCGAGAGTCAGTCACCTACTTGCCGGTTTGGCCCCAAGTGCGACTCTGGCCGTCGATGCAAAGGCTAAGGCGTTAAAGGCTGCTGGAGAACCAGTTATTGGTTACGGCGCCGGAGAACCAGACTTTCCGACCCCCCAGGCAATCGTTGACGCAGCCATTAAGGCTTGCTCTGATCCAAGCAACCACAAGTACACCCCAACAGCTGGTCTCCAAGACCTTCGTGAAGCAATTGTCTTCAAGACCAAGCGCGACACTGGACTCGACATCAAGGCCAGCCAAGTTCTCGTTACTAACGGTGGCAAGCACGCTGTAGCGACAACATTCATGACGCTTATTAACCCGGGCGACGAAGTTCTGATTCCTGCGCCGTACTGGACCACGTACCCAGAAGCGGTCTACCTCGCTGGTGGAATTCCTGTGCCTGTTCTTACGAGCGAAGCGAATGGATTTCGCGTAACAGTTGATGAACTCGAAAAGGCACGCACTAAGAAGACAAAGCTGCTCGTATTCGTCTCACCATCTAACCCAACTGGTGCTGTTGTAACACCAGAAGAGATTGCCAAGATCGGACGCTGGGCTGCGGAGCACGACATCATGGTCATGCTTGACGAAATTTACGAACACCTTGTCTACGGTGACGCGAAGAACGTTTCAATGGCAGTTGTCGCCCCAGAGCTTGAAGATCGCTGGGTGATTGTTAACGGCGTCGCAAAAACCTACGCAATGACTGGATGGCGCATTGGCTGGATGATTGGCTCACAAGAAGTTATGAACGCCGCCATTAACTACCAGTCACAAACAACGTCAAACATTTCAAACATTTCACAGCGTGCAGCAGTTGCAGCACTCACAGGTGACTTAAGCGCTGTTGATGAAATGAAAACTGCTTTTAACCGTCGCCGTCTCATGATGGTTGAAAGACTGAACGCAATTGATGGCATCTCATGCGCACTCCCAGAGGGTGCGTTCTACTGCTATCCGAACTTCACGGGCCTTCTTGGTCGCTCACTCGGTGGCAAGGTTTCAAACACCACCTCAGAGCTCGCTGACTCACTACTTGAGACCATCAAGATCGCTGCAGTTCCGGGCGAAGCCTTTGGAACTCCTGGATTCATGCGCTTCAGCTACGCCCTGGGTGACAAGGACATTGCTGAAGGACTTGACCGTTTGGCTGATCTGGTTGCCAAGGGTTAAGCATTTCAGTTTCGCTTTAAACTCTCTTTACCCATTGAAAGGTTCCCCGTGGCCCGTGTTTTAGTTACAGAAGAAATCGCCGACAGCGGCCTCCAAGAACTGCGTAACGCAGGTCACGAAGTTGACATTCAACTTGGACTTTCACCAGAGCAGCTCATTGAAGCGGTCAAGGGTGCGCACGCACTCATCATTCGTTCTGCAACACAGGTTGATGCTGCGACACTTGCAGCCGCAAAGGACATGATTGTTGTAGGTCGCGCTGGAATCGGACTCGACAACGTTGACGTTGCAAAAGCCACAGAACTCGGAGTAATGGTTGTTAACGCACCGGTTTCGAACATTCTTTCTGCCGCTGAGCAAACAATGGCACTTCTTCTCGCACAAGCTCGCAACATCCCTCAAGCTCATTCAGCACTTAAGGCTGGACGTTGGGAGCGCAGTAAGTGGGAAGGCGTGGAGCTTCACGGCAAGACTCTTGGTGTAATTGGACTTGGAAAGATTGGTGCACTTGTTGCCCAGCGTGCCATGGCATTTGGGATGCACATTGTTGCTTACGACCCGTACATCACTGAAGAGCGTGCACGTCACATGGGGATTGACCTCATGACACTTGATGAACTTCTTGCGAAGTCTGACTTCATTACAATTCACCTTCCTAAGACGAAGGAAACTACAAACCTTCTAAACGCCGAGTCACTAAAGAAGTGCAAGCCAACAGTTCGCATCATCAACGTGGCACGTGGTGGCATTGTTAACGAAGCTGACCTCGCCGCAGCGATCAGTGCTGGCACCGTGCAAGGTGCTGCTCTAGACGTATTCGAAAAAGAACCAACTACTGAGTCACCTCTGTTTGAGCTTCCTTCAGTTGTTGTCGTGCCTCACCTCGGTGCTTCAACCGCCGAAGCACAAGACAAGGCCGGAATCACTATTGCTGAGCAAGTGCAACTCGCACTCGCTGGAGACTTTGTTCCATTCGCAGTGAATGTTTCTGCTGGTGAAGTTTCAAACGTTGTTCGCCCCTTCATGGGACTTGCTGAAGTTCTCGGACGCTTTATTGGTGGACTTCTTGACGGAAAGCCAGGAGACCTAGAGGTTCTCTATCAGGGAGAGCTTGCAGGGTCTGGAACAAAGATCCTCACTCTCTGTGCACTTAAGGGCCTACTCACTGCTTCAGGACACGACGGTGTTTCATTTGTGAATGCACCGCAGCTGGCTGCAGAAAACAAGCTGACATTCTCAGAAGAATCAATTGTTGATTCACCAGAGTACGTAAACCTCATCACCGTAAAGGCTGGGGGGCACTCAGTATCTGGAACACTCATGACAATCGGTACTCGTCTTGAAACTCGAATCGTTAGCGTCGACGGCCACAGTGTTGAAATTCCACCAGCGAGTTCAATGCTCGTGGTTCGAAATGACGACCGCCCAGGAATGATTGGTCATGTTGGTATGGCCCTTGGTGATGCTGGCATTTCAATCGTTTCAATGGCAGTAGGTCCAGACCCACAGTCAAAGACTGCGCTTATGGTGCTCTCAACAGGGTCTCCAACTCCAGCCAGCGTTATCGAGTCACTTCGCGGTGCAAACGGCATCGTAGACATTCACTTGATTACTCTGCGCTAAGGGTTTTTAGCCGTAAAACAAAAAACACCGTGACATTTCGTCACGGTGTTTTTTTGTGAAGTAACTCTAGAAGTCGCGGTTGAACTTCACCGGGCTAATTGCGTCAATGCGAGCCATTACTTCTGGAGTCAGCATTGGCAGTACATCAAGTGCAGTCATGTTCTCACGAACTTGTGCAGCACTTGATGCTCCAGTGATCACGGTTGAAACATTCGGGTTCTTCGCGCACCAGGCAAGTGAAAGCTGGGTGAGTGTAACTCCGAGGTCATCAGCGACAACCTTAAGTTCAGCAACCTTCTTGTTCTGTTTCTCGTCAGTGAGACGGTCCTTCAACCATTCGTAACCAGGAAGTGTTGCGCGCGACCCTGATGGTGCTCCGTTGAGGTACTTACCGGTGAGAAGTCCTGAAGCGAGTGGTGACCAGATTGTTGTTCCAAGTCCAATGTCTTCATACAGGCGGCGGTATTCATCTTCAATGGTTCCACGGTGAAAAAGGTTGTACTGCGGTTGTTCCATAACTGGCTTGTGCAAGTGGTGCTTGTCAGCAATGTCGTATGCAGCACGAATTTCATCTGCACTCCACTCGCTTGTTCCCCAGTAGAGAGCCTTGCCCTGAGAGATCATGTCGCTCATGGCCCATACGGTTTCTTCGATTGGCGTGTTCTTGTCAGGACGGTGACAGAAAACGAGGTCAAGGAAGTCGAGTCCGAAACGCTCAAGTGACCCGTCAATTGCTTGGCTCAAGTATTTGCGGTTAAGGGTGTAACCCATGTTTGGAACTTTTTGGTCGATGCCCCAGAAGAACTTTGATGAGACTACGTATTCATTACGCTTCCATCCGAGGTCACGGAATGCTTGACCCATTA
>CAIKVF010000134.1 GCA_903830745.1 uncultured Actinomycetes bacterium
GCATGTGAACTCGACTCCCTTCAACTCAGTGATACTCCCTGGAAGCCAACTACTTATTACTGGAGCATCAGGAAGTGGAAAGACATCACTACTGCACACGCTTCTAGGTTGGCTTGCGCCCACTCAAGGTGAGGTTGAACTTTCTGCCGACCGAATTGGTTTCGTTTCGCCTAACAGTGGACTGCTTTCAGGGTCGCTCTGGGAAAACTTGACGTTGGGAGAAAATCACGACCGACTCAAGGTGGCGCAGTTACTGAGTGACCTGGGCCTTGACGAAAATCGTTTCGGTGATTTAGAAGGACTGCTGCTTGCTGATGGACGTGGCATCAGCTCCGGCGAACAAGTGCGTCTCGTACTGGCGAGAACACTGCTCGCAGAACCGCAGCTAGTGCTACTTGACGACATTGCGGGACTACTTGACGCAGCGTCAAAGCAAAATGTTCAAAATGTTCTCGCTCGCTATTCGAACATTGCGATTATTGAAGCAACGGTCGACAATCCAATTCTTACTTCTCCAAGCGACCGCTTCGAGGTTCGATCATGAGAAACGAACTCGAACGACTCGCAAGGTGGCTTAAGCGAGCCCGGCCGAGCCGTGGTGCACTTATTCGTGCGCTACTGAGCAACTTGATTGCATCTATTACGAATGTTGGACTACTAGTAGGAGCAGTTGGGTTGCTTGTTGAGAGCTCTCACCGACCCGGCCTGAGGGCAGTGGGTGGCGCATTGATTGTTATTGAACTACTGGCGTTTCTTCGTTCTCCAATTCGTTTTAATGAGCGACTCAGCTCTCACCACCTCGGCTTCCAAGCCGTTTCACAGTGGCGTCGTTGGTTGGTTCGTACCGTTGGCACATGGAACTACTCACGCTGGCGCTCGTACGCCACGGGTGACCTCCTCGAGCGTTCACTGCACGACACCGATGAGCTACAAGATCTTTGGCTCAGATTCTTCATCCCACTTTCTGGCGCGCTATCAACTGCCGTTATCGCTGACGTAACAATTGGGTTTCTTCCCCCGCACGGGCACTGGTGGGGCTTTGCTGGCGCACTACTTGGCTGGCAGCTACTGGGGCTCTTTTGTCTTCTCGCTAATGTCGGCCCACTGATTCTTGCTGACCGCGTGCTTCGAACCGCTAGGAGCTCCTACCGAGCGACGCTTCTAGAGCTGGGCGCTGTAACTCCTGAACTCTCACTGCTCGGATTTGAGCACTACGCCAACTCACTCAGCACGAGGTCAAGACAGTCGCTCGCAATGGCGGAATCTGTTGCTCGACGTCGTCGCCGCGTCACTTCTCTCATTCCACTTCTTGGAACATCAGGAATGCTGCTTACCCTTTACGCGGTGCACCCACAGAGCAGTTCGCTCTGGATTGTTGTTGTTGCACTTCTTTGTTTCTCTTCGTATGACGGCCTCACAGGGGTACGCCACGCTGTTGATGTGGCCGTTGCCATTAGCGGAGCCGGCGAACGCCTAGAAAGCCTGGAGAAAGACCTCTACGAGGGCGAGACTGACTTCCCAGCTACTTACGAAATTGAACTGCACAATGTTTCATTACAAGAAAGTGGCAAAACGCTACTTCGCGATGTGTCGCTGCGAATTCCTGGCGGACGCAAGGTCGCAATCACAGGTAAGTCGGGTGTTGGA
>CAIKVF010000135.1 GCA_903830745.1 uncultured Actinomycetes bacterium
CAAAGAGAATTGCGTTATTCACACCTTTTTTGTGGAGTGCTGCAAGTCCTTGTGACACCATAATTCTCCCTAAGTTTTTTCCTTGGAAATTTGGATCAACAGAGATCACGTAAATCTCCCCAGAGCGGTCAGGGTGAAGTTCATGAACTTTTGTCCAGCACGATGCAACAAGTTTTCCCTCGATCTCAAGAAGTAAAAATCCAGAAGGATCGAACCATGGCTCTTCGATACGTTCTTCAAGATCTGTGATGTGCCAAGCACCCTGCTCAGGATGATGTGCGAATGCCGCATTATTTTGCTGCAACCAAGACTCCTTGTCACGGCTTGGCTCAAAGGTCCGAAGCACCGATCCTTCAGGGATCTCGATGGTTGCAATCGATAGTTCTATTCGAAGCAATTGAAGGGTTCGAATAGTTTTTCCTGCGATGTTCGTCTTTGGATCTCGCAGCCACCACTGAATTGATTGATGCTCAGAAAGAACTGCATTAAGTAGCGACTCGTCAAATCCACCACCACACATTTCAAGGGTTGTGTTCGATGCTGGACTTCCAATTGCGTAGTTAACCAATTGTTCATTTTCATGGGCGAGCCAGTGCTGTGCGCTCCAACCATGAACCACACTTCGGCGTCGTGATTCGTCGATTGCTTCTCGCCCTAAAGCTGCATCAGTTCGATTTAGTAGCCCAAGGACATCAAGTCTTTGTTCATTAGTCAACTTTTTAGTTGAGATCCAATTGGCCATTTTCAAATGATACTTGGATGATTAATTGATTCGACCCGCGACCCTATTGAGTCTGCGAAGCAGGGCTCCGATAGTTCTTTCAGCCGCAACGAGCTCGGTATAGGTGTCTGCTTCGAGCATTGGACCTTCCGCCTCTACAAGTGCAGTGATGCGGTGCGAGAGTTCATTAAGCGTCGAAGTGATCGTATTCAGTTCGTTCTGGATGGACATTAGGCAGTACCTTTAATAATCGATGCAAATTGCTGCGGTGGCGAATAGCGTAATAGGTGTGAGTACTCAAGTAATGAATTCTGCAGACACACAATTGCTGTGGTCCGAAATTTTGGTCAATGGACCAGACAGTGAGTCATTTCTCCAGGGTCAATTATCGCAAGATCTCTCAACAGTTAACGCATCTGGATCTTGGTCACTTCTTCTTCAGCCTGATTCCTCAGTTATATCTGCATTATTTGTTCGAAAAATCGAGGAAGGATTTTCGCTGCTCGTTGAACGACAGCTCGCCGAGAGCTCAGTTGCACGACTGCGAAGATTTCACTTGCGAGTTAAATGCACCATTGAAGTGAACGAAATAGGTTCTGGTCCTTTTGCTGATCTTTCTGATCAAATCACTGCTGGGTGGATTGGCCTCAAGGAATGCGAGCTGTCATTGACACCTCAGTGTTATGGATCAAGAATTGTTACTGAATCGATTTCCTTCACTAAAGGCTGCTTCACCGGACAAGAACTCGTTGGTCGACTTGACGCTCGAGGATCTAGTGTTCCATGGAGACTGGTTCGCGTCACGGGTCCGAGCGCTGAACGCATCAACGAGGCAGTTATGTCAAAGGGACCAGAAGGTCCTAAGGGGATAACGAGCATTGTGAGCGCACAGAGTGGCGTACAAGCTCTCGCAATTGTTCATCGAACTCTTTTGGATCCTGACGTACTTGCACAATTTAATGATGTTCACTTTGAGGCTGATTTCTAGTTATGCGACTTCTCCGTGATGACCTTTTTATAAAGATCTCAGGAGTCACCACAGAAGAAGATGCACTCTTTTCAATCGGGCTTGGCGCAAGTGCGATTAGCTTTGACTTCCTTCCCTCGCAGTGGCAGGTTTCACCGGCGCATGCTCACGACATTGTCAGACGACTACCAAGCGGGGCCATCTCAGTAGGAGTGTTTCGTAATGAGCTACCAGAACGAGTGGTTGAGATCGCAAACACGATTGGCTTAAACATTGTCCAAATTGATGG
>CAIKVF010000136.1 GCA_903830745.1 uncultured Actinomycetes bacterium
AACATGATCACCGAGCACTGTGCGAAGTCCTGCGTGGAGCAAGTGCGTTGCGGTGTGATTGCGTCGAACTGCTTCGCGACGTTCTGGAGCAATTGTTGCAACACAAACTTGTCCAGGGAGAATTTCACCAGTGAGTTTGCCCCGATGAGCAAAGAGCCCTCCAGCAACGTTCTGGGTGTCAATGACTTCGAAGCGACCAGATTCAGTCACCACGGTTCCCATGTCGCCGACCTGACCACCCGACTCTGCGTAGAAAGGAGTGTTCTCCAAGAAGAGCTCACTAGTGCCGTCAGCACCAGAAAGAATTGCCACAACTGAAGTTTCAATGCTGTAGCGCTCAACGTCACGACCAACAAAGTTTGTTGCACCGTGGTTTTCAATTAGCTCTTTGTACTGAGACTCATCAGCGAGATTGAGCGCCTTGGCCTTAGAGCGAGCTCGTTCCTTCTGCTCAGTCATTGCAGCATCGAATGCTTCGCGCTCAACACTGAGTCCTGACTCAGCGACAATTTCATCGGTGAGTTCAATTGGAAAGCCGTGAGTGTCATGAAGCTTGAATGCCATGTCGCCTGGGAAAATTAATGATCCAGACTTTGTGACCTTGTTGCGCTCTTCTTCAAGCAGTGTCATTCCGGCCTTCAGAGTTCGTGAGAATCCAGCTTCTTCACGTTCAAGAATTGAAACAATCAGGTCACGATCTTTAATCAAGATTGGGTAAGCGCCACCCATCTTTTCAATTGTTGCGTCTACGAGCTGCGCTGTGAGTGGAGCATCAGATCCAGCACGTCGAGCGGCCAGGATTGCGCGGCGGATAATGCGTCGAAGAACATAACCGCGTCCTTCGTTTGAGGGAAGAACCCCGTCAGAAACCAAAATGCTCATTGCACGTCCGTGCTCAGCAATTCGTCGAATAGCAATGTCGGTGTTTTCATCACGACCAAGTGGTGCGTTTACTGCACGAGATGCTGTTTCAATGAGCGGTGCAAAAAGGTCGGTGGCGAATACTGATTCGACGCCATTAAGAATTGAAAGAACGCGCTCGAATCCAGCTCCAGTGTCAATGTTCTTCTTTGGAAGATCAATGAACGATTCGTTTGGGCCCTTTTCGAATTGCATGAATACGAGGTTCCAGAATTCAATGAATCGGTCTTCGCCTCCATGTGCAGGACCACCGTCGGCTCCGAATGATGGGCCCTTGTCGTAGAAGATCTCAGAACACGGGCCACATGGACCGCTGTCGCCCATGGCCCAGAAGTTGTCTTCTCCAAGTCGTTGAATTCGCTCTGGGCGAATACCAATGAGGTCGCGCCACATTTCTTCTGCCTGATCGTCTGAGTGGTGAACAGTTATCCAGAGTTTCTCTGGATCAAGACCGAATCCCTCAGTAATAAGTCCCCAGGCGTATTTGATGGCTCCTTCTTTGAAGTAATCACCAAAGGAGAAGTTACCCATCATTTCAAAGAAGGTCAGGTGTCGCTGCGTTGTTCCAATCTGGTCAATGTCGCCAGTTCGAAAACACTTCTGAATTGAAACTGCGCGGTCGTAAGGCGCAGTTTCTTCTTCAGTGAAATAAGGCTTGAAGGGAACCATTCCCGCGACAGTAAAAAGAAGCGACTGGTCGTGAGGGATCAGGCTCGCTGAAGGGACAATTGTGTGCCCGTTTTCAGCAAAGTAATTAAGAAAAATAGACCGGAGTTGAGCTGCTTCCACGGCATTTACTCTACCGGCGTTGTGGTGCCATCTGTGTCTGTTTGGCCCGTTCTGCGACGCCACTGCTCAACAAGTGCCTGTTCTCGTCCATAAAACGAAGGGTCAAAGAAACGTGCGCCCTTTTGGCCGTCTGGAAGATACTGCTGGTCAACCCATCCATTATCAAAGTCGTGAGGGTACTGATAGTTCGTCCCGAAGCCAATTTCACTTGCCCCTCGGTAGTGGCCGTCACGCAGATGGTCAGGAACTTCAATGTGACCGCCAGCTTGCACCGCCTGCGTCACTGCACCAAGTGCTCGCGTTACTGCATTGCTCTTTGGAAGAAGCGCCAAGGTGATTGTCGCGTGAGCAAGTGTGAGTCGCGCTTCAGGCAGACCAACAAACTCAACAGCGCGTGCTGCAGATTCTGCAACAAGAAGTCCCATTGGATCGGCGAGGCCAACGTCCTCGCTCGCAAGTATGACCAAACGTCGAGCAAGGAATCTTGCACTCTCACCACTCTCTAGAAGTGTCACTAACCAATAGAGCGCAGCGTCTGGGTCAGATCCTCTAACCGATTTAATAAATGCGCTTACTTGGTCGTAGTGCGTATCGGCAGACTGGTGATACAGCCTGCCGTCACGAGCCTGCGCAATGTGTTCAACGCTTACCTGTGTTCCAACACCAGACTGAGCGTGCGCCAAAATGATTGCAGTATCGAGCGTGGTGAGCGCTCCCCTGGCGTCGCCATCAGCAGAAGAAGTAACTGCGCTTAGTGCTTCATCAGATGCTGATGCGTTTCGAAGTTCTAACCCACGATGAGCGAGCGTGAGAAGTTCCGCTTCAGTGAGTGGCTTCAGTCGCCACAGAGTGCACCGACTCATGAGTGCAGCGTTCACCTCGAAGTAAGGATTCTCAGTTGTGGCGCCAATGAGAACAATCTCACCGGACTCGGTCGCTGGAAGAAGTAGGTCTTGCTGAGACTTATTGAACCGGTGAACCTCATCAATAAACAAAACAGTTTTTTGTCCGCGCTCACCGAGGCGGTCATGTGCACGACTGAGAGCCTCACGAACATCTTTCACTCCACCAGTAACAGCAGAAAGGCTTTCTGTCGCGTAACCAGCCGACGTAGCAAGAATGCGAGCCAGTGTTGTCTTCCCGGTTCCTGCTGGTCCCCAAAGAATCATTGAAGTGAGTTGTTGTGCGCCAACGAAGCTTCGTAGTGGGCCGTCTGGGCCAACGAGGTGAGACTGTCCTACTACTTCGTCCAAAGTTCTTGGTCGAAG
>CAIKVF010000137.1 GCA_903830745.1 uncultured Actinomycetes bacterium
TGTCAGTAAGCGTCAGGTTTGATGATTTTTCTTCAATTGGTAGATCACAAACCATCAGTTTCGGGATTGACGATGAACGTGCGATATTTCTAATTGCCAAGGCGCTACTGGAATCTATGGAGTATCCATTTGCAATCAGGTTGTTAGGCATTCACCTTTCATCATTTCTCCCTCGTTCAAGAAATGACATGCAACTTACGTTCGGGATCGACACGGCAGTTGATGAACGCCAGCAGACAATTGAAGCAACGAGAGATCGACAAATTGGCTACGAAGCACTCAGGGATGCGATTGACGATGTTCGTGAGAAATTTGGAAAGTCTGCCGTGGGGACTGCATCAGAACTCAGTGAAGATGGAATTGAAATTGAGCGTCAGCGAGGTGGCACCTCCCAGGGACCACTCGCTAAACCCGAACAGTAACGAGCGTTCCTATTGGAGTATGTGGCCAAATGGTTCCGGCCGAGCTGAATGGAAGCTCAATGCAACCGAGACTTTGTCGTGAGCCATACGTTGAGCGAATGAACCCATGAAGGCCCTCGCCGCCGTTGTAATAGGAGACCCAGGGGATTCCAGGGTCGTAGTACTTAGTTCCGTCGGGGTTCGTACCTGACATTGTTGTACTGGCGTAACGCAAGTACACCGGAAATGTCCCTGGATCACTTGGTGCTGCAGTTATGCCTGTATTCGCCAGTGAGCGAAAACTTGGAACTCCAGCAATGTAGAGCGTTAGAAGTTGCGGGGCAGCCTTACCAATGTTTTGAGCAACGTCTACATAGTTGTATGGACGAGGGCTGAACTCTGATTTCTTTGCGGCCTGCAGGAGCGCATTCCAGGTTTGAATTGTTGTTACTCCGGTAGTTGCAAGCCCATGAACGTCTTGAAAGCTCATTACTGCTCCCTTGAGGATCTGATTTGCAACCCCTGGAACCCACTGAGTACTAAGAGACTGTGGAAGTGAGGGGTAGAGCCAGGTAAATGACCCAGAAGTTTTTTCAACTATTGGTTTTGCCATTTTCAGACTTACTTTTGGCATCACCAGTGTTGTCGTTGTAGTTCGAGCTGTTGTTGTGGTTGTTGGAACTGTTGTAGTTGTCGTAGAGGACTGATCCACGCTTGATGTAGTTGTTGAAGAAGTTGAAGTTGTTGTGGTGCTTCGCACTATCAGCGAAGTTGTTGATTTTGATGAACCCGCTGGAACAAATCCGACTGGCATGTATCCGAGCTGAGAGAGAAGTTGTTCTTCCCAAAGAATGTCAACACCAGAAACAAGTGTCTTTGAATAACTTGAAACGACAGTGCATGTTGAAGTACAGCTAAATGATGTTGGAACCTGAACCGTGTAAGCAACGTTTGGAATTACAGAATTCTTTACGAATGCATCGAACCGTAATTTTGAAATCTGAACCCAATTTGTCTGCAGTGAGTGTGAAATCATCAGATTCGGAATTTGCTTAATTGTCAGGGGTTGGCTGAGAGTTATGCGTGCAATTGGCATTGACTGATTGATGGATGCCGAAAGCTGAACCGTAACTTGAACTGGCGTTTGTGCCGCCTCTGCACTTGACACGAGTGTGATCAATGAAAGCATGAGGGCTACTGGAAGGGCGAGAAGTCTCTTGTGCATAATCACTCTTCAAGAGTACTCACGAAGGTTTGCAATCCAGACCAAAACTACTGAGGCGAAAGAAACTTAAGTAATTCTGTTTCTGGGTATGTGCCTGACCAACTAGGATTAAACCTTCTGGCGGCGTGGCCGAGCGGTTAGGCAGGGGCCTGCAAAGCCCCGTACTCCGGTTCGAATCCGGACGCCGCCTCCAGTGAAATAGGTTATTTTTGTAGCACTGCTGTGGCGAGGTGTCACAGCAGTCTGCAAAGGTATCCCTGTGAGCAAGAACGATTTGAAGCTACCCAGACTTCTTTTGGGCTTCGACACCGAGACCACAGGGCTCGATGTAAATAGCGAACGAGCAATCTCGTACGGCTTCATTGCCTATTACGACAATCAGCCAATTTGGTCAGAGCATTTTTATGTAATCCCAGATAGACCAATTGCCGAACCGGCAATGAGAGTCCATGGCCTTTCAGTCGAAGCAATTATTGAAAAGAAAGATAAAGAAATCGTCTACGAAACGGTTGCGGGCGGCCTAGCAAGAGCGGTCACAATTCTTCGAGAATTTCAAAAACTAGAAGCTGCCGTTGTTGGCGCAAATGTTGTCAGATTCGATCTCGCAATGCTTTCGAAAACGTTTGAATCAGTTAACGCAAGAAATCTTTTAGATGAAGGTTTAGATTTTTCAAAGCTGCCAATTATTGACGTAATTGAGCTCGATAGAAGTATTGATAAAGACTTTGTTGCAAGACCACGCAGGGGGCTTGAATTCCTCTGTAAACACTACGGAATTGAACCGGGTGGTCACCACGCACTTGGAGATGCACGCGCCACCATTGAAGTATTGCTAAAGCAAAACAAACGCTCAAGACCCGATCAACTCGAATTCAATGTAACTTCTGTCTCGCCTGAGTTTCATGAATTATCTGAACGGATTACTTCACTTCTTGCTAGTTAAGGTTGAATGACCAAAATGGTAAGGTTTAACCCTTAGGGGCCGTTAGCGCAGTCTGGTAGCGCACTTCCTTGACATGGAAGGGGTCACAGGTTCAAGTCCTGTACGGCCCACTAATGAATTTCGTACTAACTATCGGCGTCATGGTGATCATTAGCTCCCTCTACGCCGGCTTTTATATCTGGATGAGAAGTGAATCCTTTGGCGAAGGAAAGAAACGTCGAAGTGATCGAGCAAAGTCAAGCAAAAAGAACTGAAGTTCTACTTACTGGGGTCAGTAATTTCTAAGGCCAAGAGTGGTGCAGAAGCTTTATTGATGCACTCTTGATATTCGAGTTCTGGCACTGAATCTGCAACAACGCCACCGCCAGCTTGGACAGTTGCTGTTCCATTGCGCAGCGAAAGTGTTCGAATCGTGATTGCGAAGTCTGCTTCACCATTGAGAGAGAAGTAGCCAAGTGCTCCGCCATAGGGACCACGGTGCACCGGCTCAAATTCATCAATAAGTTCCATTGCCCTAACTTTTGGAGCTCCGGTCAATGTTCCAGCGGGGAAGGTGGCATTGAATGCGTCAAAGGCATCTTTGCCTTCGGCGAGCTTTCCGCTGACCTGTGAAACTAGATGCATTAAATGTGAGAAGCGTTCTACGTGTGCGAGTCGGTCAACCTTTACTGTTCCAGGTGCAGCAACGCGTCCAATGTCGTTTCTTCCGAGATCTACAAGCATTACGTGCTCTGAGATTTCCTTTTCGTCGTTAAGCATTTCCTGTTCGATTGCAAGGTCTTGCTTTTCGTCGGCCCCACGTGGGCGAGTGCCTGCAATTGGGTGAGTGATTACCTGTCCTTCGTGCACTCGCACCAACATCTCAGGTGATGCGCCAACGATTTGGCTGTCGCCAGTGTCGAGCAAGTACATGTATGGAGATGGGTTGAGCGACCTAAGTACGCGGTACAGAGTGAGTGGATTAACAGTTGTTGGTCGCTTGAACTGCTGGCTTGGAACAACTTGAAATACATCACCTGCGTAAATGTATTTCTTGGCTCGCTCCACAACACTGCAGTATTGCTCTTTAGTGAAGTTGGAGAAACTAGCTGCGAGCGTCTTGATGTCAATGGCTGCACGCGCACTTGGTGCGGTGGCGACCAGGCGTTCAGTTGCGGGGTCATTCGCGGGCGAGGGTCCAACGAGCACTTCAATGATCTCTTGCAGCTGTGATGTGGCGAGATTGAATGCATCCTTAGGATCAGTGCCATCTTCAACGAGTGCGTTCACCACCACTGTTGTTGAGTGACTCAAGTGGTCACAAATGAGCACTGCGCCCGGAAACGAGAAGTCAATGTCTGGCCACATGCCGTCGACGTCTTGGCGAGGAAGGCGCTCTAGGCGTCGAACATAGTCATAGGTAACGAAACCAACGGCCCCACCAAAGAATGAAGGTAGTTCGGTTGGGATGTACGTTTTGTATCGTGACATGAGTTCACGCAGCACTTCAAGTGGTCCGCGCTCAGCTGCGTTTGCAACGTCAGCACCAGTGACGACAGTTTTTCCGTTGAGCGTTGTTACTCGCCATTTTCGGTCAAGACCAATGAACGAGTAACGGCCAGTGTCCTTACCTAGGGCAGCGCTTTCGAGCAAGAAGATTGATCGGCTGTTAGCGAAACGTTGATAGAGCGAGACCGGGGTTTCGCGGTCAAGCTGCAGCGTGGCGTGAAGAGGTATGACGTTGTAGTTACTTGCTAAGGCTAAAAAATCGCTTAGTTCAGTTGTCGCCATCTAGAAAGAATACTTAAGTTCAAGAGGCATCTAGGATGCATGCATGGCGAAGAGCCCCTCAATCCTGGTTGTCGATAACTACGACTCTTTCGTGTACAACATTGTCCAGTATCTGGGCGAACTTGGGGCGAATGTCCAAGTGCTCAGAAATGATGAAGTGTCAGCTGGTGACCTCAAAGCAATGAATCTCGATGGGGTCCTCATTTCCCCTGGGCCAGGACACCCGAGTGATGCAGGTAACTGCATTGAAATTATTAACTACTGCGCCGAAAACAATCTCGAACTGTTTGGTGTTTGTTTAGGTCATCAAGCACTCGCTGAAGCCTTCGGGGGCGTTGTTTCTTCTGCCCCTGAGCTTGTGCATGGCAGGTCGTCTCTCGTTACTCATGACAACACTGGCGTTTTCGCCGGCGCACCTAATCCAATGATTGCTGGTAGGTATCACTCACTCGTGGTGCAAGACGCAACACTGCCTGACGTATTTGAAGTCACTGCACGAACTGGCGATCTCATTATGGGAATGCGTCACAAGACAGCCCCTCTCGAAGGTGTTCAGTTCCACCCAGAATCAGTGCTCACTGAAAGTGGCTACTTGTTACTGGCTAATTGGCTAGAGCGCTGTGGTGCAAGTGATGCAGTTGCAAAGTCGGTTGCGCTCAACAAAATCAGCGCAGTGACACGCCAAGCGTTACCGCATCCTGTTTCTTAGAAACTTGATCCAAAACCGAAACGGGTTTCTGTAATTTCTCCGTTTAGAAGTTCAACCTTGTATGCGGCTGGACCAGACTGCGGGTCAACTGGAATGTCACTTACAACTGTGGTTGGCTCAAGTCCTTCAAACCAAATCCCAATTCGGTCGTCTGTTGCGTAGCCAAGTGACGGCAACGTTCCATCTTTCATCCAGTTCTGGAATGTTTCACGTCGACGAGGCTCACCGGAGTAGTGAACGCTGTTGGCGTAGGGAAGAAGTGAAAGTCCATTAGTTACAGGATCTAGGTCATTGCTATAGGAGTCAGTGTTGCCACCAGTGAACCAGCAAAGACTCCCAGCTGAGCGTCCACCCATGATCACTCCTTGTTCCCAAGCCGTGCGCATGTAGTTATCAAGGCCGTGAAGTTCCCAGAGTGCGAGCAGGTTGGCTACTGATCCTCCGCCAACCCAGACAAGATCAGCACCAAGGACTGCCTCTTCGAAGTTCGCCGAAGGCTGTGGAAAGAGTCGTAGTGCTGTCACTTCACACCCTGCGTCGCCGAAGGCTTGGTAGTGGCGAGCATATTCACTCTCCATGTCTCCGGTCGCTGTTGCAAGATATGTCACTCTTGGGCGAACCTTTTCGGTCATACTGAGCGCATCGAGAAGCAAAGTGCCGAGTTTCCAAGTTTGCTGGATTGGCCCAGGAATGAGCCCTCCAGATGTAGCCAGGATGCGAGGTGTTTTCATCTAGACATTTTAAACACTTGGCTACTGCTGAGTATGTCTAGTATGCGTGGGAGGGAATTTTGGAGGGGCAATGCCTGTAACTGAAGCAGACTTAGACGTACTTATTAATGACTTGATCGAGAAGTTTCCACCAAAGACAACTGACCCAGTTGTCTTCATGGGTGAACAGTTCGACCGTGGACTCGCCTGGGTGAATTTCCCAGCAGGACATGGTGGACTCGATGGAAGCCCAACCGATCAGCTGTATGTCCTTCGCAAACTCTCCAAGCTTGGTGCACCAACTGCAGCCGGACCAAACGTCATTGGTTACGGAATGTGTGCACCAACAATAATTATTCACGGAACTGATGAACAAAAGAAGCGTTACCTTCGTCCACTCTTTACGGGGGAAGAAATTTGGTGCCAGCTCTTTTCAGAACCTGGTGCAGGATCTGACGTAGCAACACTCGGTACACGTGCTGAGCGCGACGGTGACGAATGGGTTATTAACGGACAGAAGGTCTGGACAACTCTTGCTCACAACGCTCATATGGGACTTCTAATTGCTCGAAGCAACCCTGATGTAATTAAGCACAAGGGAATCACTGCATTCCTCGTTGACATGCACGGCCCTGGTGTAGATGTTCGTCCACTTTTCCAAGCAACTGGCGAAGCTGAGTTCAACGAAGTTTTCTTCAATGAAGTTCGCATCCCAGACTCTGAGCGACTCGGTGACGTTGGAGAAGGTTGGGGAGTATCAATCACCACCCTCATGAACGAGCGTGTATCTATTGGTGGAACTATTCCTCCACGTGGATCTGGCCTCATTGGTGAAGCAGTAAAGATCTGGAAACAGAAGTGGTCGGGTCGTGACGATTCCTACGCACACTCAGTTCGCTCTGATTTGATGCAGGCGTGGGTTCGTAACGAAGTTGGTCGCCTTACTAACTGGCGAGCTAGTGACCTTCGAAAGGCCGGAACTCCAGGACCTGAGGGATCAGTTGCGAAGCTTGCGTTCGCTGAAGAAAATCAGCGCACCAGTGAGCTATGTGTGAACCTCATGGGCGCAGAGGGAATGCTCTACGAGAACAACTATCCAATGGTTCGCCCAGCGGGCTCTGCCATGCATGGTGGCGACATGCGTAAGGCATTTATTCGTATGCGTGCAAACTCTATTGAGGGTGGAACGAGTGAAGTCATGCGCAACATCATTGGTGAGCGTGTGCTTGGACTCGCGGGTGAACCACGTAACGACAAAGACGTTGCTTGGAAAGACGTTCCGCGCAGCTAATTATTTGTCGGTGAGTTTCTCCGCAAATAGTTTCAGTGTTTTGGCGTAAGCGTCTTTTGCCGCCTCTGGGTTGTAGTCAGCTCTTGGGTCTGAGTTGAACCCGTGCCCAGCATCTGCGTACCTCGTTATTTCAGTTGGTACTGAGAGCTTTGAGGTTGCTTCTCTGAGCTGCTCAACTTCTTCAACAGGAATTCCCTTGTCGAGGTCTCCAAAGAACCCAATCCATGGACACTTCAGTTGTGGTGCAAGTTCAAGTAGTGGGTCAAGTCCAAAGCGACCATTGGCAATGCCGCTGCCGTAGTAACTAGCGGCTGCACCAACGAGGCCAAGTGATGCTGCGTAGAAGGTGACAATGCCACCCATGCAGTATCCGACGATGCCAATGTTTGGCGTCGTGTAACCAAGTGAGTTCAGAAAATCTATGGTCGCTGTCAGGTCGTTAGTGATGCCCTCTTTGGTAAGCGTCATCATGGTCTGCATAACAGGTCCGAAGTCGTCGTAACCGTATTCCGGTGATCCTTCACGGTGATAAAACTGCGGCGCAACAACGAAGTAGCCCTCGTCACTAAAACGATCAGCAACGTCACGGATGTGATCATTAACACCGAATGCTTCTTGAACAACAATGAGTGCGCGCTTGGAGTCAGTGTTCCCAGTTACATAAATAGGGAAGCGTGGAGTGTTTGCGTGGCTGCTCATTCGAAACTCGGTCCTACTGTTCGCGTTCTCTTTAACTCGTAGAAGCCAGGTGTCCCAGCAACAAGTGAAACGCCATCAAATAGTTTTCCAGCAGCCTCGCCCTTTGGTGCAGGGGTTACAACTGGACCAAAAATTGCGACATCACCAAAGTGGATAACTGGTGTTCCAACATCCATACCAACTGGGTCCATACCTTGGTGGTGGCTCTTCTTTAATGCTTCATCGAAGTCTGTTGAGTGCTGAGCATCTGCGAGGTCTGCTTCGAGCCCGGCTTCTTTTAGCGATACAGAGATTAGAACATCAATGTCTTTTTCACTCTTGATGTGATATTGACTTCCCATTGCGCTGTAGAGCTTTTCTACAACTTCGTTTCCGTGTCGCTGTTCTGCAGCGATAAGCACACGCACGGGACGCCAAGCCTTTTGCATAAGGTCTACGTACTTCTCTGGCATCTCTCGACCTTCATTAAGAACTGCCAGGCTCATGACGTGGAACTTGACATCAATGTCTCTGACTTTTTGTGCTTCGAGAAGCCATCTTGATGTAACCCAGGCCCAAGGGCATGCTGGGTCAACCCAGAGATCAACTTGTTGTGTCATGTCGTTCCTTACTTATTCGCGTGTGCATGTAACACTGTAATAACTGAATTAACTACACCAACCGCCATTGGGATGTCGAGCATCTCATCAATGCCGTGTGCATTTGAATCAGGTCCAAGTACTCCAGTCGCTAAGAACTGAACACCGGGGTAGCGCTTGCCGAGTGATGCAAGGAACGGGATTGATCCGCCTTCTCCGGTAAAGCCTGGGGCCGTTCCGTAAGCGTCGGTTGATGCCTCTTCGAGTGCTGTGGCAAGCCATGGAGCAAGTTCTGGTGCATTCCATCCGTCAGCGTGCTCAGTTTTAAAGGTGACCTGCGCGTTCGAAGGTATGTCCTTAGTCATTGCATTAACAATGGATTGTTCGCAAAGCTTTGAGTCAGCGGTTGGTGGAAGTCGAAATGAAAGCGTTGCCGTCGTGAATGCACGAAGGACGTTTCCTGCAATGTCAGGTGTTGGAATTCCACCCATGCCAGTTACTGAAAGTGTTGGTGACCACGTTTTGTTAAGTATTCGACCAGCTGGAGAGCTGCCCATCAGCGTAAGGCCAGGAACGAGTGGGAGTTCGTGCTGGTACATGTCGCCGAATTCCTTCGCGGTATTTTCAGCTGATTCCCTAACAGCTTCAGGAATTTCAACGTGAAGTTCCTTTAAGAGAATTTCACCAGTTGCAGAATCCTCTACACGCTCAATGAGTTGACGAAGAATTCGAAATGACGAAGGAACAACGCCACTCGCCATTCCACTGTGACGTCCTTGTTCAAGGACTTTTACTGTTAGCTCAATTGATGCAAGTCCACGAAGTGATGTTGTCACCCAGAGTCGGTCGTAAGAGATTGCACCTGAGTCGAGACAGATGAGCAGCTCTACATCTCCGAGGTGATCCTTTAGTGCATCGAGGTATGCCTCAAGGTCTGGGCTTCCGCTCTCTTCACATGCTTCAATTAGAACAACGCAGCGACTGTGAGCAACATTGTTCGCTTCCATTGCTTCAAGCGCGCTTAGCGCTGCAAAGATTGAATAGCCATCATCAGAAACACCACGAGCGTAAATTCTGTCGCCACGACGAACAGGATTAAACGGCTCAAGACCTTCTGACCATTCTCCGAGCGGCGGTTGCTTATCTAGGTGACCGTAGAGAACTGCTGTTCCGTCACCACCACCAGTTGACTCAATGGTGACGGTGATAACTGGGGTGCGACCATCAAGTCGGTGAATCTGCACATCAAAGTTCGCGAGCTTGCGGTTTCGTGCCCATGTAGCGAGCATCTGTGTCGCAGCTTCAATGTGGCCATTTTGCACCCACTGAGCGTCGAACATTGGAGACAGGCAAGGGATCTTGCAATATTCCAGAAGAGTGTCAAGAACTGAATCTTCGAATTGTTTTTGGGTAACTAAAGCCATACGGTGAGGTTACTTCTCGTTACGTGAGAAATGCACTGTCTGCCAGCAATACCAAGCAACCGCTGAGCGCACTCCAAGAAATGGCTCACCAGCTTGCTTTAATTCTTTTTCAGAGATGGTTTTTTCTAGGTCGTGCAAGATACTCCAACCCACTCGAACGGCGTAGTCACCAATTGGCCAAACATCGGTTCTGGCGAGCGTGAACATTAGGTACATCTGAGCGGTCCAGGGCCCAATTCCTCGCACCGATGTAACTTCTCGAACAATTTCGTCATCAGTCATTCTTCCGTGGCGATGTAATTGAATTCGACCATCAAGAGACATGGTGGCAAGCTCAACCATTGCTTCGGCCTTTGTTCTATTTAGTCCGGCCGACTTAAGTTTTTCTGCGCCAGCCTTGATAATGCTTTTTTCAGAAACCGTTCCATTGCATACATCGACAACTCGCGCGTGAATTGTTGCGGCAGCACTTGTGGCTAATAGTTGTGAAGTAATTGAGCTTGCTATTGATGGAAACCGCCTATCAATCTTTGAAGCACGGCGTGAAGGTGGCGTCCCTGCAAGATTAATTATTTTCTTAAACGCTGGATCAGCCTTGACGATCCTCTTTGCAATATCTGATGGTGATAGCGCGCTAGCCATCTACTGACTATTGCAGAGATTTTGGAGTGTCGACGTAGACACCTGAAGGAGTATTTGGATTTGACCTAGTTACTTCATGGAGCATTGCTTCAACGGCGCGTACTGGCGCAGAGGGGAAGCCGAATCGTCTTGATACAAGGATTACTCGTCGCTGCGACATGTCAGAAATTGGAATAGCTCTAAAGCTTTCACGTAAAAACTTTGAAAGCATTGTGATTGGAAGAATCGATGGACCGTAACCATCAAATGTCATTGACGCAATAGTTCTAATTCCGTCCAGTTCAACTATTGGTTTAAGTTGCACGCCAGCAATTCGACACGCATCATCAATTTCTTTTCGAATAGGCGTTCCTGACAATGGAAGCAGTAGCTCGTGCTGAGAGAGCTCTTTGAGCGTGATTGCTCCTTTTTGAGCTGCAAGTGGATGGGTGTGGTGCGCAATGACAGCGAGGTCTTCGCTATACAGGTCGAAGTCCTTAAGTTCTGGAGCACTAGCGGGCCAACCCAAAACTGCCATGTCAATTGTTCCATCAACAACTCGTGGTTCGAGCGTTGAGTTTGTGCCTTCGGTGATTCGAAGAGCAATGTGTGGGTAATCACGACGCTGGGCTTCGAGGAGTAGTGGCACTACCCATCGACCTGCTGTTCCGATCATGCCTAGGGAAACTTGCCCTCGGACATCTTTTGTGAGCTCAGAAACGTCTGAAGTAATGGCATTCACTTCAACAACAACTCGGCGAGAGCGCTCGCTAACTATTTTTCCTGACTCAGTTAGCTTTCCGCTGGATCGATCAACTAGTTCAGTACCAAGTTCAGCTTCGAGTTTCGCAATTCTTGACGAGATGTTCGACTGAACTGTTCCGAGAGCGGCGGCGGCGTCAGAGAAGCTTCCATGGTCTGAAATTGCTAAAAGGGCTTCAAGTTGGCGAATCTCCATGTATCTATTATACAGATAGTAAGTATTCATCTAATCAACTTGCGTGATACTTGGTCAATCGGCATACTTATATCAACGCGTTTTGCCAGAAGCCCCCCTGATGGCAAGGCGCAGGTTTTTGCAGAAGGACCAGCCTCCCCCCGGCTGGTCCTTTTGTGTTTTCAGGGTTGTTAGCGTTAGGGCAATGAGTAATCGCCTTTCACTTCGCGGATTTCTGGCGCTCAGCACCCTTCGCACGGTTAACTCACTTTCTAGGGCAACCGGACGGGGCTCTGGGACTGTTGCTGGCGGGCGAGCTGGACTCGCGATCTACCCGAAGCTTCTAAATGATTTGAGCAAGAACCGACAGATCATTCTTGTAAGTGGGACAAACGGCAAAACCACCACAACAGCTCTCTGCGTGGCTGGATGGGGGGACAAAGTCTGTTCAAACGCAACCGGTGCCAACATGCCAGCAGGTCACGTCGCTGCGCTCAGCGGATCTAGTTCACCTCATGTTGTATTAGAAACTGATGAAGCATGGCTCCCTGTTGTTCTTGAGGCAACGAATCCACGTGTTGTTGTTTTGTTAAACCTTTCAAGAGATCAACTCGACCGCGCTACAGAAGTTCGCTCAATCGCTGAACGATGGCGCAGTGCACTCTCTAAAACAGCACATGACCTTGTGGTTGTTGCGAATGCAAATGATCCTCTTGTTGTCTACGCAAGTGAGTCAGCTAAAAACATCCGCTGGTGTGACATTGAAACGCCATGGACATCTGACGCAGTCTCATGTCCAAAATGCACACAGTCAATAGTTAGAACATCAGATTCTTGGTCTTGTGTGTGTGGATTTACTAAACCAGGTTGTGTTGCAAGCGTTAGTGGCAACGAAGTTCGCATTGGTGACGAAACAGTGCAGACCTCTCTCAGCATTCCGGGTCAGTTCAATGTTGGTAATGCCGCAATGGCGGCTACGGCGCTTGACGTGTTGAACATTGGTCCCTCAAAGTCACTTACGAGTATGAAGTCGGTCACTGGAATAGCCGGAAGATTTACGGTGCGCACATGGCAGGGAAGAAAAATTCACATGCTGCTCGCAAAAAACCCAGCAGGATTTGATGCGCTTCTTGAATCACTCAGCCCAGGAACTGATGACGTCTGGATTGCCATCAATGCTCGCATTGCAGATGGGAAAGATCCTTCGTGGCTCTACGACGTTTCATTTGAGCAACTGCAAGGCCGAAAAGTTTGGTGTCTAGGAGAACGCAGACTCGATCTTGCGACACGACTTGATTATGCGAATGTCACGTACGAGGTTGTAAATGACTTGAACTCGCTTCCAAAGACATCAGACACGACTGAACTTCTTGCGAACTACACAGCCTTTAGTGACTGGATGCAGAGGACAA
>CAIKVF010000138.1 GCA_903830745.1 uncultured Actinomycetes bacterium
AGTGGTGTAACGCCATCGAAGCCAAGTGCAGAAACAATCGTTGCAATGTCAAAGAGCATTCAGGCAGCTGCATCAGCAACTACGACTACTGCACCGGCCGGATCACTCAGCACCATCCCAGTTGGCTCGACAGTTCTTCCAGGCATCTCAACAACAATTCTTCCTACGACGACGACACCTGCGGGCTGATCTTGAAGTCGATCATTCTGGTCGGCGGTAAGGGAACGAGGCTTCGTCCTCTAACGTACGAAACCCCTAAGCAGATGTTGCCGCTCATTGGACGTCCAATGATTGAATGCGTCTTTGAGTCACTTGCAAAACACGGCGTTACAGATGCGGTGCTTTCACTCGGGTACTTGCCAGACCGATTCATTGAAAGCTACCCAGAAGGCGTTATCGCGGGGGTTCGAGTTACCTACGCAGTCGAGCCAGAGCCGCTTGATACCGCTGGAGCCATTCGCTTCGCTGCGGCACACGCTGACATTGACGACACCTTTCTTGTTGTTAACGGAGACGTATTAACTGACCTCGACGTCACAAGACTTATTAGTTTTCACAGAGCACACGGGGGAGAGGGCTCTATTGCTCTTCACCCAGTTGGCGATCCTTCGAGGTATGGCGTTGTACCAACAACACCTGATGGTCGCGTTATTGAATTTGTTGAAAAGCCTGCCCGCGAAGATGCTCCAACGAATCTGATCAATGCAGGAACATATGTCTTTGAGCCAAGTGTTCTACGTCGCATTGCTCCGTCGGGACGCGTGAGTGTAGAGCGCGACACATTCCCAGCACTCGCAAAAGATGGTGTGCTCTATGCCATGCCAGACAATGCTTACTGGATTGATACAGGAACGCCACAGACGTACCTGCAATCAAACATTGATGTGCTTACTGGACGAGACAAAATAACTTCATTCAGCGGGATTGTTGATGGAACATGGATTCACCCGCAAAGTCGAGTTGATGCTTCGGCGAAATTTGTTAACGCCGTTATTGACAAAGACTGCTACGTCGGTCCAAACGTTGTCATTGAAAACTCTGTACTTCTTCCTGGCGCGGTGATTGAAGAAGGATCAGTAATCAAGTGGTCAATCATTGGCCCTGAAGCAGTTATTGGCAGTTTCTCTACTCTTGGTGCGACGTGCGTCGTTGGTGCCAAGGAGCACGTGGCCCCAGGTTCATCGCTTTCAGGTGATGTGCGCCTGGGCGGCGTGTAACTACCTGAACAAGTCGTTTGAAGCAGGACGGATGACGTCTTCTTTGACGGAACCCTCACCAAAGTAGGACTCATCAAGTCCGCGAAGAATTGCGAACGGCGTTCCTTCGCTTTTGCCGAGCACTAAGTTCGCTGCTCCCGCAATCTCATCAATGATTGCGACTTCGGTTACTTCTAGAACTCTGCCTTCAGCATCAAGAGTGCCTCGAAGATCGAGGATGGGCTTAAGTCCTGCTGAACCAAGTGCCACATCGGTAACACCAGTGCGCCACACACGACCAAACGTGTCAGTCACCACAACACCAACTTCTATGCCTGTGCGGCGCGCTAGTTCTGCGCGAAAACGCCTTGCTGATCGGTCAGAGTCTTTTGGAAGTAGCACAGCAGTGCCTTCAGCGGTATTGGAAAGGTCAATACCGGCATTGGCATTGACGAATCCATGATGCGTTTCGGTGATTCGCATTGGTCCACGACGTCTAATAACGCGTTTTGATTCTTCGCTGATGAGTCGGTCCTTGTGCTCGTCAGTTCCATCAAATGCAACGACCTGGCCTTCTGACTTTGAAACGATTTTGCTCGTCACAGTCACAAGGTCGTGGTGCTGAAGTGTGTGGCCGCCCTTGTCGAGTGCATCAAGAAAGAGTGTGACTAAATCGTCACCTTCATTTACTTGACCAACGCCGAGTATTGGAAATATTCGAAGTTCGTTCATGACAACACTGCTGCGGCGAGTTGCTTGGCGTGATCTGGATTAGCCATGATGGTCGTGGTGACAATGACGTTCATTCCAAGTGCCTTGATTTCATCTGCGTGCTTGGCGTCTTGTTCATCAATGATGAATGTCCCAACGAGCCCTTGGTAGTACTTCGCAACCCCCACACACGAGACGTCGTGTCCGAGATCGCTGAGTAGTCGGTCAGCTGGTCCCTTTAGAGCGGCTCCATTGATGATTGGCGAAACTGCAACGACGTCGCTGTGGCGTTCGCGCAATATCTCACGAATCCCAGGGACCTGAAGAATTGGTTCAATTGAGATGAGAGGGTTTGATGGGGCAATAACAATTCGAGATGAAGTGGTTAGTGCAGCAATAGTTTCTGTCGTTGGAGTTGCTGCTTCAGCGCCACTAAATGAAATTGAATTCACTGCGACACCATGGTGATGGCGCACAAAGTATTCCTGAAAACTAAGAGTTCCGATTTCAGTACTGAAAATAGTTGAAACGACATCATTCGTTACGGGAAGTAGGAGAATGTCAACACCGAACTTCTCACAGAGTTCTTGCGCAACTTGTGTTTTCGTTGCGCCTTCGCTAAAGCGTTGTGTGCGGTAGAGGTGAGTTGCAAGGTCACGGTCGCCGAGCCCGAACCATGATTCTCCTCCGAGCTCACCGAGCTCTTTCATCACGCGCCACGTCTCACCCTTAAGTCCCCATCCGAGTTCTTCGTTGTTGAGACCACTGAGTGTGTAGCTAATGGTGTCAAGATCTGG
>CAIKVF010000139.1 GCA_903830745.1 uncultured Actinomycetes bacterium
CTCCCCTGACGCCAGAGACTTGGGTTCACTGTCGTTGGCGGAGCGTCAACGTGTGACGGCTCATCTAAGAAGGCGTAGCTGTCGAGGTCCCACACATCAACGTCGAACCCATTCTTTACAACACGAGGAGACCCGCTAGCGATCAACCCTCGAGATGCAATCTCAAAGTCTTCACTGCTACCTCGCGCCACTCGAGCAAGAAATGGGCTTTGCGCAGCTGCGGTGTGCGTTGTTGCTGGCTTTCGCTCGGGGGTGCGCTCAGTCATAGGTCTCCTTAGGTACGAAGACAACTCTATTCATTTATTGGATTTAGTTTTTTTCAGGTAATTTCGCGCTGTGTCACAGCAAATTCACTACTTATGGACAGAGTCCTCAAAGGGATTTCTAAAACTAGCTAACTAGTTTCGTAATTAATTAGCAACCGGGACACCAGTGAATATAGATAGACGTACAGTCCTTAAAGCAGCCCTAACCACTCCCGCGGTCGCGATGATGCACGGCTCAGTTGCCGAAGCCGCCACCAAAATCAGGGTAAAGACTTCTGTCCCTGGGGTAACACCATTCATTTCGAATGTAACGCTTAGCGGCGTCCCTCTTTCTTCACTGCAAACCATTGAATTCGTAGTGCAGCCAAAGAAGGGTTCTCTCACCAAGGGCATTGGCGCAACGTATACACACGCATATTTAAATTCAAAGGGCCTCACAAGCCCAGCGACTGGTGAAGTCACTATCCCAGTTTTTGGACTCTATGCAAGCGATGCAATTTCACGCAATGTCGTTGCATTCACTATTAGGTGCAAAGGCGTCAAAACACTTCTTTCATACCCACTGATAACAACGCCTTGGGTCGATCCAACTAATGGTGGTTTCTCTAAGCCATTAGTAACTCAGGCTCGAGACCCAAAAGTTGCCCTTGGATTCAGCACATTCTTGATGAAGGGCTGGAGCAATGCAAATACCCCGGTGATTTCTGACACCGACGGTGAAGTTCGCTGGGTGGCACCAACCACATCAACAGTTGCGGGGCCAACATCTGGCTTTTTCAATAATGCGCTCTACCTGGGCAGTGGCAATGAACTCATTCGAGCAGATTTAAACGGCACACTCACGAATGTTGCTTCGTACGAATCGTATGGATACACAAACATCAACGAGCACAACATTGACCCTGGGAAAAGAGGGATGCTCATTGAAGCTCAAACAATTGATGACAACATGAGCTGCATCATTGAAGTTGACGCCAAGGGCGCACTACTTAATTCTTGGAATTTTGCAACAATAGTTTCAGACGCAATGATTGCAGGTGGAGACGATCCATCCCTATTCGTAGCTCGCACAGCTGACTGGTTTCACTGCAATGCAGCGACATATTCGAAAACAAATAATGAACTTGTTGCATCAAGTCGAGAAAACTTTGTTATTGCGGTTGACTATGACACTAAGAAAATTAAGTGGATTTTGGGAGATACCTCAAAGGCTTGGTATGGCTTTGCTTCGCTTCGTGCATTTGCACTGCATCTTGGCCCAAACACCACTGCACCAATTGGACAGCACGCAGTGTCAATCACCCCACAAAACGAATTACTGCTCTTTGATGATGGAATGGGCAGCACATTTCAGACACCAGCTGGGGCTACGCGTACGAACAGCGTTGCTCGCAAGTACAAAATCAACCTTGCCACAATGACGGCAACTGAAGTTTGGAACTACGACCACACACCACAGATCAATAGTCCATACACCTCAAGTGTGTATCAAGCCGGCACCAGCTACTTGATTGACTACGCATTCAACCCCAGTGGACCACTACTTGTTGGACTTGGTGCTAATAACAAAGTCGCTTTTCAGTACACGTACCCAGGTGGTTCAGTGATGGGCTGGAATGCAGTTCCCGTTGATCTTTCAAACTTGATCTTCACTGCATAAAGAAAAACTCCCGGGCAGTTGCCCGGGAGTTTTCTGTAAATCAAAGTCGACTTAGTAGTCGTCCATGCCACCCATTGGAGTAGCAGTTTGTGCAACTTCAGGCTTGTCAACGATCACGCACTCTGTAGTTAGGAACAGAGCAGCAATTGATGCAGCGTTCTGAAGTGCAGAACGAGTTACCTTCATTGCGTCAATAACTCCAGCCTTAATAAGGTCTTCGTACACACCAGTTGCGGCGTTAAGACCTTCAGTTGGATTGGCAAGGTTGCGAACCTTGTCCACGATTACGCCACCTTCAAGGCCAGCGTTAACGGCAATCTGGTTAAGCGGAGCTTCAACAGCCTTAGCAACCATACGTGCACCAGTCTGCTCGTCACCGCTGAGCTTCTCAGCAGCTTCCAAGATGTTCTTCTGGCTACGAAGTAGCGCAACGCCACCACCAGGAACCACACCTTCTTCAATTGCAGCCTTAGTAGTAGAAACAGCATCTTCGATGCGGTGCTTCTTTTCCTTGAGCTCAACTTCAGTAGCAGCACCAACCTTGATGACAGCAACTCCACCAGACAACTTCGCGAGACGCTCTTGGAGCTTTTCGCGGTCGTAGTCAGAGTCAGTGTTGTCGATTTCAGCCTTGATCTGGTTTACGCGACCATTCACTTCGTCCTTAGATCCAGCACCTTCAATGATTGTTGTCTCATCCTTAGTGATAACAATCTTGCGAGCTTGTCCGAGTGACTCAAGTGTTGCAGTTTCGAGCTTTAGGCCAATCTCTTCAGAGATAACTGTGGCACCAGTAAGGATTGCAATGTCTTGCAACATTGCCTTACGACGCTCACCAAATCCAGGAGCCTTAACAGCAGCAGACTTGAATGTTCCACGAATCTTGTTAACAACAAGAGTTGCGAGTGCTTCGCCTTCGATGTCTTCAGCAATGATCAGCAGTGGGCGACCCGACTGCATGACTTGCTCAAGTACTGGAAGTACGTCGCGCACTGAAGTGATTTTTGATGACACGAGAAGGATGTAAGCATTCTCAAGAACAGCTTCCATGCGCTCGGTGTCAGTTGAGAAGTATGGAGAGATGTATCCCTTGTCGAAACGCATTCCTTCAACGAGGTCCATGTCCATTCCGAATGACTGGCTTTCTTCAACAGTGATAACACCGTCTTTTCCAACCTTGTCAATCGCGTCAGCGATCATCTGACCAATTTCTGTGTCGGCAGCAGAAATAGATGCCACTTGAGCAATCTGTTCCTTCGTGTCTGCAGGCTTTGAAAGTTCGTGCAGTGAAGCAACAGCAGCTTCTACAGCGGCTTCAATACCCTTCTTCAGCGACATTGGGTTAGCTCCAGCGGCAACGTTCTTTAGACCTTCACGGACCATGGCCCAGGCAAGAACAGTCGCAGTTGTGGTTCCGTCACCAGCAACGTCGTCAGTCTTCTTTGCTACTTCTTTAACGAGTTCTGCACCAATGCGCTCGAATGGGTCTTCGAGGTCAATGTCCTTGGCGATTGAAACACCGTCGTTAGTGATTGTGGGTGCTCCCCACTTCTTGTCGAGAACAACGTTGCGACCCTTAGGTCCGAGTGTGACGCGCACTGCGTCAGCAAGCTTGTTCATACCGCGTTCTAGGGCTCTGCGAGCCTCTTCGTCGAATGAGATCAGTTTCGCCATGGCGATTCCTCCTGTTAAGCAAGCACCCAATTGGTGCAGAGCAATATTAGCAGTCTACGGGTGAGACTGCTAATTCAGGTCAGCCCCCAGCAACAGCTGGGACAAGGGAAACGGTAACGCCTGGGGATAGAACGGTGTCGAGGCCGTCAAGGAAGCGGACGTCTTCATCCGCCACGAAAACGTTCACGAAACGGCGCAGCGCGCCCTTGTCATCAAGAACTCGAAAGGCAATCCCTGGGTACTGGGCGTCAACGCCAACAATGGCTTCACGAACGGTTGTCGCCTCTACAGGAACTTCTCCAGCACCGCCCACGAGGACACGCAGCTGGCTAGGTAGTCGAACAATCACGCTCATAGCGCAGCCTCCAAGGTGTAGCGAGCAATCGCTTCTTCTGCAGCAGCGAGTGACGGCTTAATCGTCGCAGTCACTACCGCAGTGTCAACAACTGCATCGAGAGTCTTTAGGCCGTGGCCCGAGATAATTGCCACGATTGACTTGTTCGGGTCAATGGTGCCGCGCTTGATCATTTGGCGAAGTGACGCAATGGTTACTCCTCCAGCAGTTTCAGCGAATACACCTTCGGTCTTAGCAAGCAGTTCAATGCACTCGAGGATCTCTGAGTCTGGAACAGAGCCAATGTCGCCACCGTGAGTGCGCAGTTCGTCAAGAACATACGGACCGTCAGCTGGGTTACCAATTGCGAGTGAGCGCGCGATTGTGTTTGGACGCTGTGGCGTGATGACTTCTGCACCTTCAGCAAACGCAGTCGCAACCGGTGAACAACCAGTTGCTTGTGCCCCGAACAAAATTGGTGCAGGTCCTTCTACGAGACCGAGTTCAATGAATTCA
>CAIKVF010000140.1 GCA_903830745.1 uncultured Actinomycetes bacterium
GCTGGAACTGTAATTACATGGACAACAAAAAAGGTAGAGAAATGATCAGAGTCTTAGTTGTAGATGATCACGAGATTGTTCGTCGTGGGCTCGTGGAACTTCTTAACGGCTATGACGGCTTAGAAGTTGTCGTGCAAATTGGCTCAATGACAGAAGGTCTTGCGTTTACTGACTTCTCAGCAGTAGACGTTGCACTTCTCGATGTTCGTTTAGCTGATGGCAACGGAATTGAACTATGCCGACATTTCCACCAAGAGGCACCAGGGCTGCACTGCATCATGCTCACTTCGTACGCTGATGATGACGCACTCCTCGCGTCGGTACTCGCCGGCGCTCGTGGTTTTGTCTTGAAAGACATCAATAGTGATGCGCTAGTTTCAGCGATTAGAAGTGTTGCTGCTGGAAATGAACTTATGACTTCAGATCAAGTGGAATCTGCTCGTCGTAGGTTGCAGCGTGAAACAGCAGAATATGCTCGCCTTGCCAGTTTGAGCCCACGTGAGCGTCAAATCCTCGACCTCTTAAGTGAGGGCTTCAGTAATCGTGAAATGAGTGAAACACTGTTCTTGTCTGAAAAGACTGTCAAGAACTACGTTTCGTTCTTGCTTTCAAAGCTTGGATTTCAACGTCGCACCGAAGCCGCGCTCTTTGCACAAAAGATGCATGACCGCGACCCCGGCAAGACGTTTTAATTAACTCTTGTAGTGATCTCTCCAGATGAGTCGGTAGACCCGAGTCTTTCGTGGGATTGATCTGATTCCAGGAATAAATGGAACGAAGACCATGAGCACCGTGAGGAACATCATCAGTGCCCATACCAATGCATCAGCATTTTCACTCGCGTTAAATGGTGGAATTTGGTACCAGAACGAGTAGAGCCAGAGCCACGCTTGCCCTGGGTAACTACCTGTTTCGTTCATCATTCCCCATTGGCTTCCAGACAGGTGTTGTTTGTCAGCGGCATCTGCCAAGTAGGAACCATCGGAAATAAACAACAGTGTTTTTGTGAAGTCAGTTGTATAGAAACTGTTATTTGAAATAAGTGACTCATCGAGCGCACCACTTCGTGCCATTGCTGTCAAGTTGTTAATCATGATTGGCACTGGACCAGCGGTTGTAGTTGGAACAACAATTTGCCCATTAGTGAATGTCATTTTCGATGATGCGTCTGAATAGTTAGTCACCCAGATCGCACGAGTTGCATCACTCGCATTATTCCAATTCACCAAACTCTGATGTAAGTCAGCTTGGTAGGGAAGCGCCTTTAGGGGACTAACAACAAAGTCATTCGCGGTATCAATTGGTATCCGAACACCAACTGTCTTAACCAAGTTCACTGGACCAATTGTCTGGCCAGTTGCAGCATGGTTATACGGTGGGCCATACGAACCAGTGGTTGATGTCCCGTTGAGTTCGCTGACTGCGGTTAGTGCAAAATCAGTTGGTGCGGCGTTTGACCATTTCTTGATTGTTATTGAAGGATCGTCAGGTGATCCGTAGATGATTGCGAGGGTCAGCGTAAGGATTGTTATAACAAGAAGGGCAATAGCCCCTTCCTTCAAGATGTCATAGGGCCTTTGGCGACCAGTCCATTCAATAACGTCAACGTCACTTCGAAAGTTCTTACTCATTATGCAGCCTTTTTGTCATCTGCGAATGGTGAGA
>CAIKVF010000141.1 GCA_903830745.1 uncultured Actinomycetes bacterium
AAGCGTTCCAGTCGTCTGCTCATTTGGCTCGGTAATAGGAGACGTTGAAGCCACGATGGTGAACTCCATTCCAGCGTCTTTGTGCTCGTGAGAATCTACAAAGTCAGGTCGACGCTGCATCTCGAGGAACTTCATGCGAGTCGGGTAAAGAACCACTGCGATGCGGTCATAGATTGGTGCACCAGCAGTTTGCTCCATCACTTCACCGAAGAAAACAATTCGAGCACCCAGGTCTTTAAGAATTCGCATGGGGTTGTATTCATCGTCGGCCTGTGACCCAGAGATGTCGCTTTCACGACCATCTGCGTATACAGCCTTCGGGCGATACTTCATGAGGTTGAGCGCATAGAACGGTCCGTCTGTTGCACGGTCCATCTCTAGCCAACTACGAATCATTTCCTTATTGACCTTGCCGTAGCGTGGGTTATCTGAAGACATAATTTCTCCTTAGGCAGTCTGAATACTTAGTGCGGTGTTATCAACGTAGTCGGGATGTCCCTCAAGGCTCATGAGCATGACTGAGATGTGTGGAGAAAGTGCAGCGATTGCCTTCACATCAACCTTGCCTTCTACTTGAATCTGGTGCCATGAACGAAGAACACGTCCGTCTCCCATAATTGCGCCTTCAACATCAAATGACGCAACGAGGTGAGAATTTGGAACAGACGTCGGATCAAAGGCAGCGTCAGAGCTTTCGTGTTCAACAATGATCACGGTCTGACCCTTGTCAACAATATTTGCTGGAGAACTTGGCGTGGTCTGCGCACAAACCGTGAATTCCATGCCAGCATCTTTGTGTTCGTGAAGTTCAATGAACGCAGGAGTTGCGAACATCTTCAATGTTTCTTTGCGTGATGGATAGCGAACAGTTGCGATTCGGTGCCACTGCGGATTGTGACTTCCAGCTTGATCAACAACGATTCCAATGTAGGCAACCATGCCTCCCATTTCATCAATGTTGAACGAAGGGTTATAGAGGTCGTCGGCTTCAATACCAGTGATGTTCGTCACTACCCCATCGTCATAAATTGCGTACGGGCGGTATTTCATCAAGTTGAAGAACCAAACTGTGCCATCGTTCGCAAACTTCTCTTCAAACCACTTCATAACAAGTGGCGTGTTCATTGTCCCGTAGCGTGGATTTTCAGGTCTTGCCATAACTACTCCCCTAACGTGCAGACATAGCCTGCGCGTGGATCTATTTTTCCACCGTAGACATCATCATAAAGTTTCACAATTGAACTCTCATCAGAGAAGTCTTCTAGCTTCAACCAGCCAAGTGCGTTGTCAATAAAGAGCAACCACTTCTCTTCAACTCGATCATGGAGTCCTTCGCGGCCCCACTCAGTTGTTCGCTTCGCAATCTGTGTTGGCGCAAACAAGAACTCAGGCTTAGGACCCTTTAGGTTGCCCTTCGCAATGTCCAGCGAACTGCTGTCTTGAGCTGACTTCGGAGTGTCTGAAGCCTTAATGCCCGCAACGCTTTCATTGAACTGTGTTCCTCCGCACATCATTGAGTACTTGAGGTTTTCTGCGAGGCGTTCGTGGATGTCAAAGGTGACGTGGCGATTACCACTGAAGTCACAGTAACTAGATGGTGCGAGAGGAATTTTGTCTATTTCTTCGTAGCTAAACACTTCGTTGTAGATGCCAAGTGACTTTGTGAATTCCACGTTGCCCTGTGAAGTGACACCCACCGTACGAAGTCCTCGGTTGTGGCAAAGAAACGCGGTGGAGATTGCAGTCTTTGATGATGCACTCGAGAACACAACTTGTGTGGCACCAAAATCATTGTTGTCAAACAAGAAGTCGTCCATTACGAACCCGGTGTAGAACAACGGATAGAGCAACATCTGCTGGGCTTCGTAGAGATCACCAGTTCTAGAGAACATGTTGATGTTGTAGTACCAGTTGTAAGCCTTGGCTAGGTGCGAGCGGTGTTCGGAGCCATCAGTGAAACCACGGTCATCAATACGGGTTGGCTCAACAATGAGCTCATCACCCATTGGCCAGTATCCGAAGAATCGCTGACCTTCAGCAAAACCTTGTGCGCGAGATTCAACAACTTCAGCAAAGCCCCAAACAGGAACTCGTCCCCATCCATCTTCTGCTGGAAAGAAGTCCCAGTAGGACATCATGTCGCCGAACTGAACGTACGAGATGTTGTTAGTTGAGAATCCGAATTTCTGAACAGCAAGACGTGCTTGCCCAGTTTCAAGAACTGCAGATTCGCCGTGCACAACGCGAGCCTGCGCGTGGTCTTTCCTATTGATTTCAATGTACGTAGTCATGTGTTCCTAGTAAGCGCAGTAGGAGTTCTGGAACTCGTCTTGTAGAACACAGGCGTCTTCGTAGCGAGTGTCACAGTTAAGTTGCTCTTCGAGAACGCGAGTTTCAAAACGCCATCCTTCAGGCATTTTCAAAATGTCGCCCAACTTGCCAAGCTTCTCTTCATTCATTGTTGGATCAATTGCTTGACTGAGTGCCTGCATGACGTAGCGCTTGCCATCTGGGTTAATGAGCTCGTAAATACGGCGACCTTTATTCCACGCGAAGAATGACTTGCGATCAACGAATGACTCGAGGTACCCACCCATCTTCAACGCTTCAATCGGAATAGTCACTGATGCAATGAGTCGCATAGGGAGTCCTTGGAAATCTTCCATAACGAGTGGATCAGGCTGTCCGTCTTTTCCAATGAGGTCAAGCGTCCAGTAGCGAGGGCCGTTTCTAATGCAGATTGTTGCGCCCTTCTCCTTAGCAATGGCGTCAGTGTCTACTGCGTCCCAGGCGTCTTGTGGGCAGTCGTTAATGAACTGTGTGCCCCATACTTCAGCGACGATTTCGGTTGGATTGACTGTTGCGAATAGAAATTCTCCGTAACGAACCAAGTACATGTTTTCCATGTGTAGGTCTAGCTTTACGTCGGTCATTGGAACTCTCCCTTAAGTTACTGAATAGTAACCTGAAATCCCTTACGAAGTGAACCCTTACCTTTTAGCGCAGGTAGGAGAACTCCCCTTTACTGACCGGCAGTACCTACAAATGTTGCTCTTCGGTTCAAGTTGTAGCCAGCGTATTTCGTAGAAACATTGAGGTTCAAGAGCTTGAATTTAACCTGTGAGTAATGAAGTGTCGCCAAGACCTTTTTAAGAGTGTTCATTGCAGTTGTTGCTCGATTCACTCCCAAGATGTGATTCCACTTCACTGATCCACGAATGTCAGCTGAACCAGTAACTGTGATGGTGTGGTAGTTGCCCGCAACAATTTGTGCTGCTACTGCCCTGACCGTAGCCATGTAACCCTTTTCAGTCGTTCCCCATTTATCAAGGGCGTAGAAAACAACTCCGAGTAGATACGGAGTCGACGGTGCTACTGCTTGTTCCTTCCAAACTGCGTACAGCGTCACGTCACCAGTTAATGGATCAAGAGTGCCAGGACCAGTTGCAAGATAGGTAGCAGTTGTTGCAGTTGCGCTTGTGGCCCATCCAACAAAGACGTATTTAGTTGCACTCAACATCGCAGTGTTAGTTGCCAAGCTTGGTGTTGCTCCATAAAGAAGACCAGTTATAGGCGCTGGTGCTGAACCGCTTGCAACTGAACCTGCAGGGAAGTTAGCTACGTACGAAACTTTGTAGTGAAGTGGCGTGTACAGAGCAATGCACGTGACGCTTGAGGTCAATGTGATCGTGCTTGATGCGGCAGTCGTTCCACCACCACAAGCCCAGTTAGTAAATTCAAGTCCCGCAGGTGGAGTAATTGTTACTCCAGATGCAATTGTGACTGATTCATTTGGATTCACGGTCTGCGTACTTGGAGTTGTTCCAGTTCCTTTTCCAATTGAATACGTAATAGTGAGTGGGGTAATAGTTGCGCCACCACCACCGCCACCGCCTCCCGATGGAGCTGTCGGAGCAACAACACGTGACCAGACGGCGAACAAAACAACTGGGGCATTTACTGCTGGAAGGTTTCCAGGATCAGCTACCGGGAAATCAGGTGTGGTCGCTGTTGGGGTAGTTGCCCAACCAAGCAGTGTGTAGTCCGTTACCGCTAGTGACTTCGGGTTAGAAGCAACTGCAACGTCGGTAGCTGCTGGCATAACACCCGTAACAACGTCTGGAACCGCTCCAACAACTATTGCCGCTGCAGGAGTATTTATCTCAGCAGTTATTGCAGTAATAGTTGGATTGATTGTGTTTCTTCCGGAAATATTAAGGATCCTGAAAAACCGGCTTCTCTGTTAATTATCATTAAAAATTGAACGATCTGATAC
>CAIKVF010000142.1 GCA_903830745.1 uncultured Actinomycetes bacterium
CTGCACGATGTTTCTGGGCTCGTAGATGGAACTGGCGACAATGAAACCAGCTGTGTTCTTGTCATCTCCGATAACCGCGGAGGCGGCATTTTTAACTTCCTTACCCAGGCTCAGACGCTCGGCAATGAACAGTTCGAAAAATTCTTTGGGACACCACGAAGCCACGACCTTGCAAAAATTGCTCAGGCGTTCGGTCACCATGGCTCAGACGCTCGTTCACTTGGTGAGCTCGACGCTGCGGTAACGGCTGGGTTGCAGCGAAAAGGGTTGAGTGTTGTGGTCGCACACGTGCCAGACCGCACAGTCAATGTTTTGGCGCACGATCAGTGGAATAAAGAAGTCGCTGACCTCATAGAGGACTTAGTTTGCTAGCGATACTTCCGAGCTCAATCATCGCGGCGATGCCCTTTGCATTCGCTGCAGGGCTTATTTCTTTTGTTTCGCCATGCGTACTGCCACTGCTGCCTGGATACCTTGCGTTTCTTGGTGGTGCAACGGGCACTGTCACCAAGAGCAGTGGAAGAGGGCGTGCCGTAGTTGGATCACTTGCATTCATATTTGGCTTCGCTGTTGTCTTTGTAAGCCTTGGAGCATTGTTTGGACAGTTAGGCGTACAGCTGCGCGTACATCAGCGAATCTTCGAAATGATTTTCGGAGTCGTGACGATTCTCCTTGGAATGTTTTTTGCTGGATGGTGGCCATCAAACTTGATGCAACGCGAAAGAAGGATTCATTTCTTACCTCGTGCCACCGTTACTGGTGCAGCGCTACTGGGCTTTACGTTTGCTCTCGGATGGACGCCATGTATTGGTCCAACACTTGGAGCAATTCTCGGGCTTGCTGCGTCTTCGAGTGGCGCCACTGCCTTTAGAGGATCAGTTCTCGCGTTTGTGTACTGTCTCGGACTCGGACTTCCTTTTGTTGTTGCGGCACTTGCAACTGAATGGATGGTCGGTGTTTCATCGTGGCTTCGACGCAATGCGAAAATGATCGGCCAAATTGGTGGGGTAGTCCTCATTCTGATTGGAGTCTTTGAAATCAGTGGACTCTGGCATTCAATGGTCCTTTGGCTGCAGGTCCATCTACCAGCCTCAACTTCTGTTCTCTAATCCGAGTTAGTTAACTAATTACGGTTGTTGTTCAAGTTTTGTCGAGCGCTACTCCTAGGATGTACCTATGAATATTCGTGACGACTGGAAGTTTCGCGGACTTGTTCATCAGGTGACTGATGAAGGAGTTCTCGACCGCCTCTCAAAAGGTGGCGTCACGGCATATATCGGTTTCGACCCGACCGCCTCATCACTTCACCTTGGTAGCCTCATTCAAATTCTCAACCTTCGCCGTCTGCAGCAAGCGGGCAACCGCCCGATTGCACTCGCAGGTGGAGGAACTGGGCTCATAGGAGATCCAAGCTTCAAGGCAGTCGAGCGCCCTCTTCTTAGCGACGAACAGCTGCAAGAAAACATTGACGGCATAAGAGGTCAACTATCTCGTTTTCTTGACTTCACTCCTGGAGCAGGAAAAGCACAAGGCTTGCTGTTGAATAACGCTGACTGGCTAACCAAACTTTCACTTACTGAATTTCTTCGTGACACGGGCAAGCACTTCACTGTTAATCAGATGATTGCTAAAGACTCCGTTAAGAGTCGACTCGACCGCGATGACGTAGGAATCTCATTTACTGAATTCACGTACATGTTGTTACAGGCCTACGACTTCCTTCGTCTCAACATTGATCATGACTGCACTGTGCAACTTGGTGGATCAGACCAGTGGGGCAACATCACCATGGGAACAGAGCTCATTCGCAAAATAACTGGCAAGTCTTCGGGCGCTGGGATTACATCGCCGCTGCTTCTTAAGTCTGATGGAACAAAGTTTGGAAAAACTGAGTCTGGTGAAAACGTATGGCTCGACGCCGAGCGAACTTCACCATTCCAAATGCACCAGTACCTGCTTAACGCTGATGACGCAATGACGCCACTTCTTCTTCGCTACTTCACGTTCCTAGACCACGACACGATTCGCAGTCTCGATGATGCAATCAAGTCTGCTCCACAAGAACGCAAAGCACAGCGCACACTCGCCAATGAAGTAGTTGCCCTGGTGCACGGCGAAGATGCTGCAAAGAATGCTGAGCGCGCAGGAGAGGCACTCTTCAGTGAAGAAATTGCCTCCCTTGATGAGAAAACACTTCTGCAGGTTGTCTCTGACGCACCATCATCAAAAATGACCAAAAGCGAACTCAGTGCGGGCATTGACATTGTTGATCTACTAGTTCGTTGCGAGCTGGCTAGTTCTAAGGGTGAAGCTCGACGCTTTCTCGAGCAAGGTGGCGTCTACATAAATAACCAACGTGTTGATGCCACTCAGCCGGTTGACTCAAAGAGCATCCTTC
>CAIKVF010000143.1 GCA_903830745.1 uncultured Actinomycetes bacterium
ATGCCGCTCATTCCACGGGTCCACTGTGCTCCAAGAAATGCTGCAAACTCGTCAATTGAGCTAATGGACTGTGCTTCGCTCAATTCTTTCGCGATTGGTGACACACCAAGTTCTTCAATGCGCTTTTCGTCCATAAATGATCGGTAGACATCACCAATCTTGCGGGCATTGGATCCAGGGGCTGCAGCGCTTGAAGCACATTCATCAATAATCTTTCGCACGCGGTCTTCACTTTCCATGCGAAGTTCATCGAACGCACCAAAACGTGCTCGGTCGGCTGGAATCTCAGCATCACGAAGCCATACGCCATTTACGTGGCGAAAGAGATCATCTTGTGGGCGTACATCGGAAAGGACATTCGTTAAGTCGAGTGAATTGTTGGAGGAGGTGCTCATAAACTTTTATCCTAACAAGAGACAAGTAAACGTATTCTTAGACTTTCATTTAACTTTAAACTCTGCTTTGTTTCAACGTTGAATATGCGTGTACGGTTTTGATATGCACATATCAAACTCGAAGCAAAATCCTGAAGAATTTGATAGTTCTATTAAGACAAATATTTGGCTGAAATCTCTAAGGCGCAACAAGCACAGGTCGGTGAGCCATGAAAAAGTACTTCAAACATTAAGAGAAGTTAGAGAAGAGCCAACTACCTATCACGAGTTCTAAAAATAAAACTATGTGGAATTCACCCTGACGTTAAGCGAGAAAGTATTTAGCCTTCGGGTGATGGCAAATAATTGCATCAGTTGTTTGCTCGGGATGAAGTTGGAAACCTTCAGACACAGTTACACCAATACGATCTGACTCAAGCAGAGCTGCGACCTTGGCGTTATCCATGAGATCTGGGCACGCCGGGTAACCCCACGAGTAGCGACCACCACGGTACTGCTGGCGAAATAGTCCAGTAAGAGTCGGGCCGTCTTCTTGTACGAAACCAAGTTCTTCACGAATGCGCTTGTGCCAAAGCTCAGCGAGAGCTTCAGCCATTTCAACACCAAGCCCGTGAAGCATGAGGTAATCGTTGTAGCGGTTTTCTGCGAAGAGTTCTTGGCAACGCTCTGAGACTCGTGAACCCATTGTTACGAGCATGAAGCTGGCGTAGTCCTGGTCAGGGCTTGTTGATTCACGGAAGAAGTCTGAGATTGAGAGGAAGGGATCCTTGTGCTGGCGAGGAAAACTAAAACGTGTTGCTTCAGTTGTTCGAGTTTCGTCGGTGTAGATAATGAGATCATTGCCGTCTTTTGCAGCAGGGAAGTGTCCCCACACAACTTGAGGAATGAGCAAGTTCTCGGCCTTGGCAATAGCTAGTTGCTCGCGGAAGGTTGAACCAATTCGTTCCTTGAACGCTTGGTCGTCTTCGCCATCTTCAGGTCGAAAGCCCCACTGGTTTCTAAAGAGTGCAGTCTGGTTGAGGAACTCTGAAATTTCATCAATCGACATTCCCTTAGCCACGCGACTGCCAATGAATGGTGGCGGGAAGAGAGGGTTGTCTGTTTCAACTTCTGGACTTCTGTCTGGAAGTCCTTCAGGAGTTGGGTCTTCTCCGCGGAAGCGACGCTGTACGGTGCTCTCTGAAATTTCGAGTCCGAACTTTTCGTCAACTTCACCGGTCTTCTTAATTTCTCCGAGACGGTCAAGAACACGAAGTCCTTCGAAGGCATCTTTTCCATAGAAAACTCGTCCGTCATAGACAGTGCGAAGATCGCGCTCTACGTAGGTGCGAGTAAGTGCAGCGCCACCAAGCAGCACCGGAACATCACTAAGCCCTTGTTCATTCATGAGCGCTAGGTTTTCGCGCATGATGAGCGTTGACTTAACGAGGAGTCCACTCATACCAAGCGCGTCAGCCTTGTGTTCTTTAACAGCCTGAATCATTTCATTGATTCCGACTTTGATGCCGAGGTTTACGACTTCGTAACCATTGTTAGTCAGGATGATGTCGACGAGGTTCTTGCCAATGTCGTGCACGTCACCCTTAACAGTTGCAAGCACAACTTTTCCCCGTCCACCTTGGTCGCTCTTTTCCATGAAGGGCTCTAGATACGCAACGGCAGCCTTCATTGTTTCTGCAGACTGCAGAACGAATGGCAATTGCATTTCTCCAGTTGCGAAGAGTTCTCCAACAACTTTCATACCTTCAAGCAAGTGATCATTAACAATTTCGAGAGGTTTGATGCCACTTTCCATGGCTGACTTCAAGTCGTCATCGAGTCCAGTTCTAACACCGTCAATAATGCGACGCTTCAAGCGTTCCTCAAGTGTCAAGTCATCCAGCTTCGCGCCACCAGCAGTTGCTGCCTTTACGCCTTCGTAGAGTCCTAGAAGAGTTTGAAGAGGGTCGTAACCCTCAGACCTGCGGTCGTAGATGAGGTCGAGGCAGACTTTGCGAGATTCTTCACTGATTTTTGCGAGTGGCAAAATCTTTGAAGCGTGCACAATTGCGGCGTCAAGACCTGCTTCTGCTGCTTCGTGCAAGAACATACTGTTGAGCACTTGTCGAGCAGCTGGGTTAAGGCCGAATGAGATATTCGAGAGTCCGAGAATTGTGCGAACCCCTGGCATTTCTGCCTTGATGCGCCTAATTGCTTCAAGTGTCTCAATACCGTCACGGCGTGACTCGATCATTCCCGTCGATAGTGGCAAGGCCAAGGTGTCAATGAAGATGTCTTCAGCACTAAGTCCGTAGCGCTCTACTGCGAGCTTGGTGATGTTCTGTGCGGCACGAACCTTCCAGTCAGCCGTACGGGCCTGTCCTTCTTCGTCAATGCACGTGGCAACTACAGCTGATCCAAATTCTGCAGCGAGTGACAAGAAACCGTCGAGGCGTGTTCCTGGGCCGTCACCTTCTTCTAAGTTCACCGAGTTGAGGATTGCCTTGCCACCGAGCCAGGTGAGGGCTTGGCGAGCAACAAGCGTTTCAGTGGTGTCAACCATGATTGGCACTGAGGACTGTGTGGCGAGGCGACTCATGATTTCGTTCATGTCACTGATGCCGTCAGCACCGGTGTAGTCAACACAGACATCCAAGATGTGCGCGCCCTCTTTAATCTGGTCGCGGCCAATTCCTACGCAGGTGTCCCAGTCGCCTTCGAGCATTGCTTCACGGAACAGCTTTGAGCCGTTGGCATTTGTACGCTCTCCAACCATCAGCACCGAACGGTCCTGGCTGTAGCTCGTTGTTGAATAAATCGATGCTGCTGCCGGCTCTAGAACCGGTGAGCGCTTCGCAGGAGTAAGTGGGTGCACTGCTTCAACTACGCGGGCCAAGTGCTCAGGTGTTGTTCCACAGCATCCACCAACAACTTGGAGTCCGTATTCAGAAACAAACTTTGAAAGGTGTTCAGCGAGTTGATCTGGCGTTAGGTCGTAGTGCATCTTGCCGTCAACAACGCTTGGAAGTCCCGCGTTAGGCAGGCAGCTAATTGGCATTGGTGCAGATTCAGAGAGCGTGCGAAGTGGTTCGTACATTTCAACTGG
>CAIKVF010000144.1 GCA_903830745.1 uncultured Actinomycetes bacterium
ACCGGTGAGGACCATAGAAGAGGCCATCAATTCCAGCGTCACCATCAATCAGCAACACACCAGTCATCCCGAAGCGCATACCGAGTGTTGGACCTGATGTATCAATCAACATCAACTTTCCACGTCGAGAGGTGCCAGTGATCGTGAGGCCTTTAACGGCACGCGCCCACTGCTGCACTGAAGAAAGCTTCTTCGCTGAGTAGGGATCAGCCCATCCACGCACGACCGTGGCGCCGACCACGCGGTCTGCGAGTTCACGGTACGACTCAACTTCGAGTATTTCTGGCACGCGCTGAGCGTACCTGCAAGACATACCTATGTGTCTTAGTAGGGTATTTGCATGGCAATTGAGAAGCCCCAGTGGAAAGAACTATTCAGCGAAGTCGTCACCTCGGGTCTCTGCACCGGTTGTGCCGCGTGCGTGGTGGCGTGCCCTCACGACGTTCTTGATTACGAGACAGCCAACGGTGTCTACAAACCTTGGCACCTCGACATTGATGGTGGGCGCGACAACTGCACGCACGGCGAAACTGGTTGCACCCTTTGCACCCGAGCTTGCCCACGTTTTAGAAACTGGGAAAGTGAAATTGACACCCACAAGTTTGCTCGTGAACGTACCAACGACGAGGTCTACGGCATTGGCGATGTTCTTCTCGCCAAGTCAACCGATGAGTCAATTCTCGACAACGGACAAGACGGTGGCGTTGTTTCGACGCTGCTCATCTACGCACTCGAAAACGACATCATTGACGCTGCGCTCGTAAGTGGACTCGAAGGCGACGGCACAACGTGGCGTGCAGAACCGCGTGTTGCTACCACTCGTCAAGATGTTCTCGACACCGCAAAATCTCGCTACACCTATTCAGCAAACCTCCTCGCCTATCCAAAAGCCGTCGAAGGTGGCGCTGAGCGAATTGCGCTCGTTGGAATGGGATGCATGGCTTCAGCTCCTGGCGTTATGCAGTCACGCAAAGCCGGAAAAATTGCTCGTCGCCTAGGTTTCACGATTGGTCTTCTTTGCTCGAAGACATTTGACGACGCTATCTTCGAAGAACTGTTTGAAACGAAGTACAACATCAAGCGCGCAGACATCAAGAAGATGAACATTAAGGGTGTCTTTCAGATCTGGACCAACGATGGTGAGTTCCACGAAGTTCCACTGAAAGAAGCGCACGCATTTACTCGCGAAGGCTGCACGCACTGTCCTGACTTCGCTGCAGAACACGCCGACATCTCAACTGGTGGCATTGGTGCCTTCGGTGACTGGACGCTCGTCATTGTCAGAACTGACAAGGGACGAGAGCTAATGAACGCATTGAAGGAAAAGGGACTTATTGAAACTCGCCCTGGTGACGATGACCCGGGAGCGGTTGCGCTGCTGCACAAGCTCGCCCAACTTTCAAGGAAGCGTTGGCCAGTTGAAGCGAACCCTGGCCCACGCCGCATCCCGGTTACTTCTAACTAACAACTGATTAAAGTCGTTCTATGGCCAGTTCATTCACCACCATTCTTTTGGTTCGACACGGCAACACTGCAACCACCGGAACTGTGCTCCCGGGACGTGCCCCCGGACTTCACCTTTCAGAAACTGGAAAGGGCCAAGCTGAAGCCGTTGCTACTCGTATTAGCGAGCTCGGTCAC
>CAIKVF010000145.1 GCA_903830745.1 uncultured Actinomycetes bacterium
CTGTGCACTTGCTATTGAACAAATTGATGACATCACTGCAGCAATTGCCAGCCATGAAGTAGTTGCAAAGAAATTAGTGAGATCAAGCGCGCTCGTTTCACTTGACAATGTGAGCTCAGCACTTTCGAGCGAAGAGTCGTTTGAAGAGATCTATGTTCAATCTCTCGTGCGAGGAAGTGGGCCAACTGCTTCGCAACAAGGACTCTTGTCCAAACACAACGGTGTTTGGAGCGTTAGCGCTTCTAAGGAACTTTTAGAAACCTTGCGCTGATTCTCTGCGCTTCTTCAAAATGTGAGTAGTTACAAATGCTCCTACGACGAGAATTAGAACTGCAATGCCAACCCAGCTCGCAGATTTTTCGATCTTGTGCAGAGCATTTCCTCCGAAGTACCCAAGCAACGTAAAGCCAATGCCCCATACAAGTCCACCGAGCGCGTTAGCAATTAAGAAACGCTGGTAGTGCATCTTGCTCATTCCAGCAAGACCTGGCATCACTGCACGAAGGAACGCAGTGAACCTTCCAAGAAACACGTACGTCGGTCCACGCTTCTGCAAGATTTCGAGAGCTCGTTCTAGTGAGTCTCGTTTTGTGCGAACAAGTGGGAGAGTGAACAACTTGTGTCCGAATCTGCTGCCAATGGCGTAGCCAACTGAGTCACCAATTATTGCGGCGAGCACCACAAGAGCACAGAGCAGGACTATGTTGACGCGACCCTGGCTAGCAACAAAGCCAGCAACGATTACTGCAGTTTCTCCAGGCAACACGAACCCTACGAAGAGTGCCGCTTCACCAAAGACCAGAAAGACAACAAGGATGTAGACAAGGCCAGGGGCTAAGTGTTGAATTTTGTCAAGAACAAAGGAAATAATGCTGGCGCTCATCATTTCTCTATTCTGCCTCATAAATGTTGTCTAAGTGTTGAGGGTGTTTGAGCAATCCTTCAGAGTCTCTGTGGCAAAATGGACGCATGTCTAAATCAAGCTCAACCAGCAACAGCGCAAAGCGCTTTCCATTTAATGCTCCATCAAACGCCGGTGAGTTTTCGCAGTGGGCGCTACTTCCTCTTCGCGCATTCCTAGGAATCACATTTCTCTTCGCTGGATTTCAAAAACTTGCAAATCCAAATTTCTTCATTGACGCCAGTCCAATTTCTATTCACTCGCAGTTAACTGGTGCAGCACGCTTCAGTCCTATTCACGCACTGCTCAGCCACATGGTGGGACTGGCTAATCCAATTGGAATGGTTATTGCGTACGCCGAGCTCGCTGTTGGTCTTGGCATCTTGCTTGGGCTGTTCACCCGAATTGCGGCGATTGGTGGAGCGCTACTTTCGTTCAGTTTGTTCCTTGCGGTGAGTTTTCACACCACGCCGTATTTCACTAACGCCGACATCGTGTTCTTCTTTGCTTGGCTTCCATTCATTTTTGCTGGTAGCCCGTCACAACTATCTCTTGACGCATGGCTAAGCGCCTACACCAAGAAGCGCGCGAATGTTTCATCAACAGAAATTGCAACGCCAGTTCAAATTGAAGCGTTGTCGCGTCGAAAGATGATGGTAAGTAGTGCTGCTGCAGCAACTGCAGCACTTGGAACTCTTATTGCTGGTGGCACAGTTGCAGCAACTGGAAAACTCATTGGCAACGCGAAGTCTCCATCAGCAAGTGCAACAGTTGCTGAAACTACAACAACACTTTCTCCCACCACCACTACTACAACGTCATCGAAGTACCCGGGTGTAATGCTCGGAGCTGCTTCACAGGTGGCAGTTGGAAAGCCTGCAACATTCACCGTGCCGAGCACTGGCGATCCGGCAATTGTCTTTAACGAAGGTGGAGGAAAGTTCATTTCCTACGACACTGTGTGCCCGCATGCTGGTTGCACGGTTGGTTACTACTCGGGTAAAACCCTGCAGTGCCCTTGCCACGGTGGCCAGTTCGATGTGAGCACCGGAAACGTTGTAAGCGGCCCACCGCCTCACGGTCTTGTAAAACTCAACGTAGTTCTAGAGGCTGACGGCAACCTGTATCTCCAGTCGCGCAGTTTGGGGTTTTGCCCTATTGTCGTGCCCATGAATACTTCAGAACTTTCCACAAGCACCGACTCACCAATTCAGAGCGCAGGCGCTGCTTTCTACTTTGCACCAACTACAGCTGCCTACGCAGAAACAATTGGCGTTAACGCATTTAATTTCTATGGC
>CAIKVF010000146.1 GCA_903830745.1 uncultured Actinomycetes bacterium
ATGAAAAAGTTTCGTTCAATGAGAGTTGTTGGAGCATTCGCAGCAACTCTTCTTATTGGTGCTAGTACGGTGACCGGTTCGGTCGCAGCCAGTGCAGGCAGTTCTTCATTTACTTATCAACCATCACACGCTGGTGGAACGCTAAAGATGCTTGCTTCAACTGCAGCTGGTTCGCTTGACCCACAGGTCAACTACACCTTGCAGTACTGGCAGCTTTTCCAAGCTACATATGATGGTTTGGTCAGCTTCCACAAGGTGAGTGGGGACGCGTCATTTGAGGTAGTTCCAGACCTTGCAACGGCACTACCAGTTGTTTCTAATGGTGGAAAGACCTATACATTTACACTTCGTTCAGGAATTAAGTTCTCGAACGGTGCGCCAGTGACTGTTAATGATGTGAAGGCATCGCTAGAGCGTTTGTTCAAGGTCTCAAATCCGAACGCTGGATCTTGGTACGCAGGCATTGTTGGCGCAACCGCTTGTCTAGCAACACCAGCAACTTGCAAGCTCAGTGGTGTTGTGGTTAACGCCAGCACAAACAAGGTTGTTATTAACTTGACTGCTCCAGATGCTGAGTTCTCTGACCAGCTCGCGACACCGTTCGGCTCTGTACTTCCAGCAACTGCTCCTGCAAAGGATTCTGGAACAACACCAATTCCAGGAACTGGCGCCTACACGTTCAAGTCGTACAACACAAATACCAAGTTGGTTATGGTTCGCAACCCTAACTTCAAAGTTTGGTCTGCAGCAGCGCAACCTCAAGGTTACCCTGACGAGATTGACCAAATCTTTAGCAACACACCTGAGTCTGAAGTAACCATGGTGAAGAACAACCAGGCAAACTTTGTGTTTGACCCTATTCCTTCAGACCGTCTGTCAGAGCTATCAAGCAAGTACGCAAGCCAGCTTCACGTGAACACGCTTACTGCTGTTTGGTACATGCCAATGAACGTGAACATTGCACCGTTCAACAACAAGCTTGCTCGTGAAGCTTTGAACTACGCAATTGACAAGAATGCTGCGGTGAAGATTTTTGGTGGAAGTAACTTGGCTGCGCCAGTGTGCTCAATTCTTCCTCCAGGATTCCCTGGCCACGTTGATAGCTGCACCTTCCAAAGCAAGGCTGGCGCTTCATATGCTGGACCAAACATTGCTAAGGCGAAGGCACTTGTGAAGGAGTCAGGCACAGCAGGAGCGACAGTTGCAATTGTCGCCACAAACGACACTGTTAACGCAGCGGTTGCTCAGTATGCGGCATCAGTTCTTAATCAGATTGGCTACAAGGCAACTGTGAAGCTGCTTTCAGCGAACATCCAATTCAGCTATATTCAGAACACTAAGAACAAAGTTCAGATCAGTCTGACGCAGTGGTACCAGGACTACCCACAAGCATCTGACTTCTTGAACATCTTGCTTAGCTGTGCACAGTTCCACCCAGGTTCTGATAACAGCATCAACATTCCTGGATTCTGTGACAAGTCGATTGATGCGCAGATGGCCAAGGCATCGAAGTTGATGATTACTAACCCAGCTGCAGGAAATGCTCTATGGGGCAAGGTTGATCAGCAGCTCCAAGGCGGTAATGCCGTTTGGGTGCCATTGTTCACACCAAAGCAGATTGACTTCATCTCGTCGGGAACAGGCAACTACCAGTTCTCCAAGGAGTTCTATATGTACGTGGACCAACTTTGGGTCAAGTAGTACCGATAACAACTGAAGAATCAGTAGCGAACGCCAGGGGAGCAGAAAACCCCTGGCGTTCGTCGCTGCGTCAACTCCGCCGTAACCGAGCATCGATGGTTGGTCTAGGTGTATTGGTCTTCATTGTGACGATTTGTTTAATGGCACCTATTTACGCACACAGCATTGCACACACAAATCCGTTCGCGTCGAACATTCAGGGTTCAACGTTTATCAACGGCAAAAGGGTCTTGCTGCTACAACAAAATACCCAAGGACTTGGATTTGGAGTGACGCCGATTGGTCCAACTTGGAACTTCTCCCATTACTTCCTTGGCGTTGACAATCAAGGCCGTGATGTTTTTGCCCGACTGTTGTACGGAGGTCGTTCGAGCTTGCTCATTGGCACAGCCTCTGCAGTCGTATGCTGCATTGCTGCAACAGTTCTTGGATTGATTGCTGGTTACTTCGGTGGGCCAATTGACTGGGTGCTAAGTCGAATTTTCGACATTATCTGGGCATTCCCAATTTACCTACTGGCGATCTCGCTTTCGGTGGTGCTGCTCACGAGCGGGCTAAACCTAGGTCCTCTACACGTTGGCCCTGGTTCGCTCTTGCTTCCTATTTTTATTATCGCTGCCGTTTTCATTCCCTACGTCGCTCGTCCACTTCGGGGTCTTACGTTGTCACTTCGTGAGCGCGAATTTATTCAAGCAGCAATTGGTTCTGGAGCTTCAGACATTCGTATCCTTTGGAAAGAAATTCTGCCTAACGCTGCTCCTTCTGTGATTGTTTTCTTTCCACTTATGGTGGCGTTCAACATGCTGACTGAGTCAGCGCTTTCTTTTCTCTCCATTGGTGTTCAGCCACCCGCCGCAAGCTGGGGAACGATTATTAACGATGGCCTCGGACTGCTCTACACCCGTCCTTGGGTGGCTCTAGCGCCCGGAATCATGATTGCAATCACTGCTGTTTCGCTCAACATCCTCGGTGATGGAGCGCGTGACGCATTTGACCCTAAGGCAAAGTTACGAGGCTCTATCTAAATGATTGGCTTCATACTTCGCCGTTTCTCTTCAGCAGTTCTCGTTATGTTTTCAATTTCGGTGCTGGTGTTTTTAATCTTTTTCGCAACCCCAGGTGTCGACCCAGCGGCCCATATTGCTGGTCGAAGTGCCACACCGCAAATTGTTGCTCAGGTACGACACGCATTTGGTCTTGACCGAGCACTTCCGATTCGTTACGGGTTGATGATGGATCACTTGTTCCTTAAGCAAGATCTTTCTTCATACGTAAACATTGGAG
>CAIKVF010000147.1 GCA_903830745.1 uncultured Actinomycetes bacterium
CGGATATTGGATTTTCCTCAGAAACATCGGGTTCTGGAATGGTGCGGTCATCTGCCATGAAGCCAACTTACCTCGCTTGGTGCTTCGTCGTATGCTCAGCGAATGGACATTTCAGTTACAAAACACGATGCAGTCGCGGTCATTACTTGGAACGAAGGGGAGAATCGAATTAATTTCGATTCACTCGGGCGAATTAATGAAATCTTCGATGACCTTGAAAAAGAAGAAGGACCATTAGCAATTGTTTTGACTGGCAGTGGGAAGTTCTTCTGTAATGGTCTTGACCTTGCGAGATTCGGGAACAACCCTACTGAGCTCTCTGCAACAGTTCAAGAACTGCAGCGAACCATTGGTCGAATTCTTGTTTTCCCGGCGTACACAGTCGCTGCTCTTAACGGACACACCTACGCCGGTGGCGCACTTATTTCTTGCGCCTTTGATCAACGTGTCATGCGGGAAGATCGAGGTTTTTGGTGCATGAATGAAACTGCAATTGGCATGCCACTTGGCGATCAGTTGTATTCGATTCTTCTAAACCGTCTTCCTCGAGCAACTGCAGTGGATGCGGGTGTTGCGGCACGTAAGTATTCAGGCCCAGAAGCTCTTAAGGCAGGAATTGTCGAATCGGTTAAGAGTGAAGATGAAGTGCTCTCACACGCGATTGCCATTGCGCAGGCACATACGACTCTTGATCGAAAGGCAATGGGCTGGCAAAAGAACACTGTTCATGGTCCAACAGCTGAATTCATTGGCTTTGCACTAAATAAAAAAACGCCAGCTTTATAGCTGTCGTTTTTTAGTGCAACATCAGATTTATTCTGATTTTGATTTGTCGGCTTTGTCAACGAAGCGCCACACTGCTGGGATTGCAAGTCCAGCAATGCCAGCCTTGATGATGTCGCCCCAAATAAATGGACTCATTCCAAGACTGATGCCAGTGGCGAGCGAGACGTGAATGTCATGTGCAAGCCAGGTGACTCCAAAGATGTAAATAACAGCTTCAGCAAGCAGCATTGAAGCTGCAGCTCGAATTACGTTTCGGTCGTTTCCGCGTGAAGCAAGTACTCCAAGTAGAGCACCAGCAAAAATGAAGCCGACTAAGTAGCCAAACGTTGGGAATGAAATTCCGTGTGCGTGCTGCGCGAACCATGGGACGCCAGCAATTCCAGCTAGAACATAAAAGCCCATTGATAATGAAGCTCGGCGCCATCCAAGTACTGATCCTGCGAGAAGCACTCCGAAAGTCTGCCCAGTAATTGGCACAGGTGTGAATCCGAGGGGAATTGAAATCTGAGCCAAGATGCCCACCAAGGCGGCGGCGCCAACTACGAGTGAAATGTCGGTAGTGATTGACTTTGGCAAAACATCTGCGAGAACTCGAGGTTGCTTCAGTGCGATTGAGGCGGTTGACATAAACACTCCTTCTGAATGATTAAAGATACTTTAGGACATGCGACGTAAAGCATTGTGATTTCCGTTAATTGACGGTTAAATCCAACCCTGGTCTTGAGCAATTTGTTCAACGTCACCAATTCGCAGACCGGTTCGGTGTTGCAGAGTACGGATTAGTCCACCTGCTTCGTAAAGCGACTCATAGGTTCCGGTATCAAGCCATGTAGTTGCTCTTGAAAGTACTTCCACATTGAGCTCACCCATTTCAAGGTACGCATTGTTTAGAGCCGTTATTTCTAGCTCGCCACGTGCGCTCGGCTCAAGTGTCTTTGCAATTTCTGGGGCACGCTCATCGTAGAAATAAATTCCTGGAACTACATAGTTACTCTTTGGGTTCGCAGGCTTTTCTTCGATTGATACAACTTTTCCTTTGCTATCAAATTCGACAACGCCATATGCAGTTGGATCGACAACTTGGTACGCAAAAATTAGTGCACCCTTTACTTCGTTATTTTGTCGAAGATGTGTACCAAGACCAGGGCCGTAGAAAAGATTGTCACCAAGGATGAGTGCACATTTTTCACCATCAAGGAATTCTTCGCCAAGGATGAGCGCTTGAGCGAGGCCGTCAGGCTTCTCTTGAATCACGTAAGAAATCTGAAGTCCAAACTGTGAACCATCTCCAAGCAAGCGGATAAATCCAGGCTGATCGTGTGGGGTGGTGATAATCAGAATTTCACGAAGACCTGCGAGCATCAATGTGCTGAGTGGGTAATACACCATTGGCTTGTCGTAGATCGGAAGCAACTGCTTCGATACGGCACGAGTAATGGGGTGCAATCGAGTGCCACTACCGCCAGCAAGAATGATTCCCTTCACTCCATTAGTATAGAAGTGAACGAACCCCTTTCTAAAGGCCAGGTATCTCTATGCGCGTTGTAATCACTGGAGCAGCTGGCTTCATCGGTTCTCGTTTCTCTGAGATGCTGCTCGAAAAAGCCGAGGAATTGGGCTACAAAGATATTGTTCTTTTTGACGCTTTGACCTATTCGGGACGTCGAGAGAACATGTCAGGTGTCTTGAAGGATTCTCGTGTCAGTTTTGTTCACGGATCTATTAATGATGCGACTCTTGCTAACGAAGTTTTAGCTGGATCGCACGCAGTCATTCACTTCGCGGCGGAAAGCCATGTGGATCGCTCTATCACCGGTGCCAAAGCATTCTTCGAAACAAATGTTTTGGGTACCCAGCAACTCCTAGAGAGCGCTCGTGCTGGTGGAGTGGAGCGATTTGTTCATGTCTCCACAGACGAGGTGTACGGATCAATCCCTGAAGGGTCTTGGACCGAAGAGCACATCTTGGAGCCGAACTCGCCATACTCATCTTCAAAAGCTGGATCTGATTTAGCGGCACTCGCATATCACAGGACATTTGATCTTCCAGTAATGGTGACTCGTTGCTCAAATAATTACGGTCCACGTCAGTACCCGGAAAAAGTTATTCCACTCTTCGTTAGCAATTTGATTGATGGAAAAAAAGTTCCGCTGTATGGCGACGGGCTAAATGTACGTGACTGGCTCCACGTTGATGACCACTGTCGAGGAATTCTTCGAGTGCTTGAAGATGGACGTGAAGGTGAGATTTACAACATTGGTGGCGGCACTGAGCTCACCAATAAAGAACTCACCTGGAAGCTGTTAGAGCTCTGTGGACACGACAGCTCAATGATTGAACCAGTAGTTGACCGTTTGGGCCATGACCGCAGATACTCAGTCAACTGGTCAAAGATACAAAATGAACTTGGCTATACGCCTCAAGTTAATTTCGAAGAAGGACTTGCTTCAACTGTTCAGTGGTACATCGACAATGAGTCTTGGTGGCGCCCTATCAAGGAACAGCTGTAATGAAGTTGAGAGAACTTTCTATTAAGGGTGCCTATGAACTGGAGTCACCGGTCCATGGTGATGATCGCGGTTACTTTCGTGAATGGTTCAAGTTGCCTGATTTCGAAATTCAAGAATTGAACTTTCACGCGAAGCAAGCAAATCTTTCTTACTCTGAACGTAATGTCGTTCGTGGACTTCACTATTCGCTAGCCCCAGAAGGCCAGGCAAAAGTTGTTACGTGTGTTCATGGCGAGCTCGATGACGTGATTGTGGACGTGCGTGTTGGCTCACCGTCATACGGCAAAGTAGAAGTCATCACACTTGGTGCCAATGTGGGTAAGTCGGTCTACCTTCCTGCTGGCGTGGCTCATGGTTTTTGTGTGACAAGTGAGAATGCTTCGCTGACGTATCTTCTCTCGTCTCCGTTCAACGCTTCGCTTGAACTCGAAATAAATCCAATGGATCTAGAGCTAAACATTCAGTGGCGCCTGACTGGCGACCCAGTCCTCAGCGACAAAGACGCTGCGGCACCATCACTGAGCGCTCGCCTAGATGCAGGCGAGTTGCCTAAGTACTAAAAAGGCCTGCATTTGGCCAAAAGGCTGGTCATTGGTAGCGTTATCAATGTGAGTACTGCACCTCTTCGCCTCGTTACCCCAGAAGATCACTCGGTGGTAATTCAAACCTCAAGTCAGGTGCCGCGTATTGAGTCAGAGACTCAGCTGCGTTCAATATTGGCAACTCTCTCCGGCGTCGATTCCGTTGGTGCAGAAGCTCGAGTTGCCAAATTAGCTACTCGTTCAATTAAGAAATCTACGAAGATGGCCGCACTTGACCTCGCAATTTCAATGGTTGACCTAACAACCCTGGAGGGAGCAGATACTCCTGGAAAAGTCACATCACTCTGCACCAAGGCAATGCGTCCTAGTCCAATGGACCTCTCAGTCCCATCTGTTGCAGCAGTTTGTGTGTATCCAGATTTAGTTGCTCATGCTCGCTCAGTGTTAAAAGGTTCATCAGTTGCAGTGGCTGCAGTTGCCACCTCGTTCCCATCGGGTCGAGCATCACTAAACGTAAAGCTCATGGACGTTCGAGAAGCTGTGGCAAATGGCGCAGACGAAATTGACATGGTGATTGATCGCGGTGCCTTCTTGTCAGGACGCATTGGACAGGTCTACGAAGAGATCGTTGCAGTAAAGCAAGTTTGTGGCAACGCGCACCTAAAAGTAATTCTTGAAACTGGTGAACTAGTCACGTACGACAATGTTCGAAAAGCGAGCTGGATTGCAATGCTCGCTGGTGCTGACTTCATTAAGACTTCTACTGGGAAAGTTCCAGTTGCCGCCACACAGCCCGTTGCGCTTGTGATGCTTGAGGCGGTAAGAGACTTCGCAGAGACAACTGGCCAAATTGTGGGTGTCAAGGTTGCTGGCGGTATCAGAACAGCCAAAGATGCCATTCGTTATTTAGTTATTGTTAATGAGACCGTAGGTTCAACATGGATGACCCCAGACCTTTTCCGTTTTGGTGCATCTTCACTACTAAATGATCTATTGATGCAACGACTTAAGCAGCAACGCGGGGCGTACATTCGTCCTGATGAATTCAGTGGGGACTGACATGACAGAGAACAACCTTCCGAATTCAAAATTAGGTTCATTGCAATACGACCCGGCACCAGAATCTGCTGCAATTGCGAAGTTGAAGTCAAGCTACGGACTATTCATTAACGGGAAGTTCACAGATCCCTCCAAGCACGAACAATTCGAAACAATTAATCCTGCAACTGAAAAGCGACTCGCCACAATTAGCCAGGGGAGCACTTCTGACATTGATAAGGCCGTCAAGGCTGCTCGCAAGGCATACGACAATGTTTGGTCTAAGACAACAGGTGCAGAGCGCGCAAAGTATTTGTACCGTATTGCTCGAATTATCCAAGAACGTTCACGTGAACTTGCAGTTGTTGAAACTCTCGACAACGGAAAACCAATTCGAGAATCTCGCGACGTCGACGTTCCACTCGCTGCGGCACACTTCTTCTATTACGCCGGATGGGCTGACAAGTTAGAACACGCAGGATTTGGCAATGCCCCAAAACCAATTGGTGTTGCTGGTCAAATTATCCCCTGGAACTTCCCGCTAATGATGGCCGCATGGAAGCTCGCGCCTGCACTCGCGGCTGGAAATACCTGTGTTCTTAAGCCCGCTGAAACTACGCCACTGAGCGCACTACTCCTCGGTGAAATTCTTCAGCAAGCGGGACTACCTGATGGGGTTGTCAACATTGTGACTGGAGACGGAGTAACAGGTTCTGCTCTCGTTGATCACCCTGGCGTTGACAAGATTGCATTCACTGGATCAACTGGTGTTGGTCGACTTATTCAGCAGCGTGTTGCAACTAGCCACAAGCGTCTTACTTTGGAGCTTGGTGGCAAGGGTGCAAACATTGTTTATGAAGATGCGCCGATCGATGAAATGATCGAGGGCATTATTGATGGAATCTTCTTTAATCAAGGACACGTTTGCTGTGCTGGATCCAGACTCTTGGTTCAAGAATCAATTGCAGACGATGTGCTTCGCCGATTAGTTCGACGAGTTGAGCAACTACGTGTTGGTGATCCAATGGATAAGAACACTGACATTGGTGCCATTAACTCAGCCGACCAGTTGAAGCGCATAAAAGAACTCGTTGCGTATGGTGAACAAGAAGGCGCGACTCGTTACACGAGCTCGTGCGAACTTCCTAAGAAGGGTTTCTGGTTCGCACCAACAGTATTTGCAGACGTTTCTCAGTCGCACCGCATTGCGCGCGAAGAAATTTTTGGACCAGTGCTTTCAGTCCTGACGTTTAGAACACCTGAAGAAGCCATTACGAAGGCCAACAACACGAACTACGGACTTGCCTGTGGCGTCTGGAGCGAGAAGGGGAGTCGGACCTTATGGACCGCTGAACGGCTTCGCGCTGGCGTTGTTTGGGCTAATACGTACAACAAATTTGACCCTACGAGCCCATTCGGTGGAACTCGAGAATCTGGATTCGGTCGCGAAGGTGGAAAGCACGGACTGGAGGCATACCTCAATGTCTGATCGCCTCGAAATTCGAAAGACCTACAAGCTACTTATAAATGGTGCGTTCCCACGTTCTGAATCTGGACGTAGCTACGAAGTAATAAGTGCGAAGGATGAATTCCTCGCAAACGCGGCGCAAGGATCAAGAAAAGATCTTCGAGATGCTGTGGTCGCTGCACGAGCGGCACAAGCGAAGTGGTGGTCGCTAAGTGCTTACAACCGCGGACAAGTTATTTACCGCCTTGCGGAGATGGCCGAGTCACGTAGCGATGAACTTGTTGAATTTGTAAAGCTCAGTGAAGGTGTGAATAGCGAAAAGGCCAAAGCTTCAGTTGCAAAAGCAATCGACAGAATTGTTTGGTACGCCGGATGGACTGACAAAATCTCTCAGGTGCTCGGTGGAGCAAATCCAGTGGCTGGACCTTTCTACAACTTCTCGGTTCCAAAGCCGACAGGCGTCATTGGTGTGATTGCTCCTCAAAATTCTTCATTAGAAGGCTTCGTGGAGTGCGTGATTGCTCCAATCGCTGCGGGCAACTCGGTGATCGCCCTCGCGAGTGAAAAGCGACCAATCCCTGCGGTGCTCTTAGGAGAAATGACTGAAACGTCTGACTTCCCAGCTGGCGTGCTCAACATCATTACTGGATTTACGAGTGAGCTTGCACTTGGACTTGCGTCCCACGAGGATATTGACGGTCTTGACTTAGAAGGGGCCGATGAGGCTTTTGCTGATGAGTTGGCGTTTCTGGCAGCAGGGTCAATCAAGCGAGTGCTTCGTCCTTCGAAGAAGAATCAAAAGAATTCAATTCACCGTCTACGTGCTTTTGTGGAAACCTCCACTGTGTGGCACACGATTGGACAGTAATGACAACTCCATATGAATTAGCTCGCCGTGCCGGTGAAGAACTCAGGATTAAGTCAGGAATTGATTCATACGATGTTGCTGTAGTTCTGGGCTCTGGTTGGAAAGAGGGTGCTGACGCGCTCGGAACTCCACTAAGTGCAGTCATGTCTTCCACGTTGAGTGGTTTCGTTGCGCCAACAGTTGCGGGGCACAGCGGACAACTGCTTTCTGTGAAAGTAGGGGACCGAAACGTTCTTCTCGTTTCTGGCCGTGTCCACCTTTATGAGGGCAATACCGCAGACCAAGTAGTACACCCAGTTCGCACCGCAATTATCTCGGGAGCTAAGAAAATTGTTCTCACCAATGCGTGCGGTGGCATTGATCCAACTAAGGGTCCAGGCACAGTGGTTGTGATTCGTGATCACATCAATCTCACTGCAACATCTCCAATGGAGGGGAACTCTCCACCTGAAGGATATGGATCAAGATTTGTTGACCTCACAGATCTCTACAGTGCTCGACTTCGTAGCATTGTTGCAAAGACTGCTCCTGAACTAACAGAAGGCGTCTACGCAGGATTCCGTGGTCCTCACTACGAAA
>CAIKVF010000148.1 GCA_903830745.1 uncultured Actinomycetes bacterium
ATTGCTGAAGTAGTAGTCATCTTTGTGATCTTTGAAGCAATCCCGAAGAACTACGCAGTGCAACACCCAGATAAATCTGCGCTTTCAGTTGCACCAATTGTTGCGAGCATCTTGAAGTTCTGGCCAATCAAATGGCTCTCGCGACTTCTTCTCGCAATTGCTGACGGTGCAATTGGTCTTCTTTGCGAAAGCACCAGCTCACATCGAATGACCGAATCTGAAGTGCTGGCCATGGCTGACGTTGCGCACGAAGATGAAGCAATCGCCTCTGAAGAGCGAAACTTTATTCACTCAGTCATTGAATTCGGTGACACCATTGTTCGAGAAATTATGGTGCCACGAACTGACATTGTTGAACTATCTGCAACAGCAACTGTTCGTGAAGCGCTTGACCTTGCCATCACCACAGGACGAACACGAATTCCTGTTACGGGCGAAGACATTGATGACGTCGTAGGTATTGTCAATCTTCGCCACCTCGCCGGACTCGTTGCAGAAGGACGCGGCGAAGAGGCAATCAGTGTAGGAATGGGCGAGCCACGATTCGTTCCGGAAACGAAAAAGGTAGCACTGCTGCTCACCGAGATTCGCCAAGCAAAGACGCACATGTGCATTGTCATTGACGAACACGGTGGCACCGCCGGCCTCGTAACACTTGAAGACATTTTGGAAGAACTCGTTGGTGAGATCACTGACGAGTCTGACCCGGTTGAGGTTGAAGAAGAAATCCAATCAATTGAAGCTGGAATTGAAGTAAGCGGCCGAGAAAACATTGGTGACATTAACGACGAATACTCACTCTCGCTACCTACCGGTGCTTGGGACACAGTGGGTGGTTTGGTGCTCGACCTCGCGGGTGACGTCCCAGAAGTGGGAGACTCTTTTGATACCGAGCACTACCGCTTAACTGTGGTTCGTATTGATGGTGTTCGTATTGAAGAGGTTCTCATAGAACCAGTACAGGAGCAGGAGTGACGAAGTCTGGATTCGCGGCGATTCTTGGTCGCCCGAACGTTGGTAAGTCAACGCTCATCAATCAAGTAATTGGAACAAAAATTTCAATTACTTCATCAACACCTAACACCACTCGTAACGCCATTAGAGGCGTATTTACAGAAGGTGACATTCAGGTCATCTTTGTGGACACCCCTGGTATTCACCGCCCTAAAACATCACTTGGTGGACGTCTAAATGCAACCGCACGAACTGCCGCCGAAGGCGTTGACGTTGTGATGGCTGTAATCGAAGCTGGCGCATCTATTGGACCTGGAGACCGAACAGTTATTCAGGCCATGCTCGAATCTGCTCGTCACCCCAATGGACCACGTCCAGTTGTGATTGTTAACAAGATGGACAAGCCCGGTCGCGAAGCGGTTGCCAAGCAGCTCATGGCGGCAACTGTTGCGGTGCAAGAGATTGCTGAAGAGCGATCACTCACTGCAGTGATTCCTCGTGTTGAGTATTTTCCAGTTTCAGCAAAAACTGGTGAAGGAACTGCAGAACTGCTCAAGTACGTAATGGCAGCAATGCCTGAATCACCGTTTCTATTTCCTGAAGACGAAGTATCAGATGTTCCTGAAGCAATTTGGGTGGCTGAACTTGTTCGTGAGCAGTTAGTTCGAAAGACAAAGCAAGAGTTACCTCACTCAATTCACTGTCGAGTTACAGAATTCGAATGGCCTCACATCACTGTTGAAATCTTGGTTGAGCGTGAAAGTCAAAAAGGAATGGTCATTGGAAAAGGTGGCCAGCTTCTAAAAGACGTAGGCATCGCTGCACGTCGTCAACTTCCAGAGGGCTGCTTCTTGGAGCTGAAGGTCTCGGTTGAACCGGGATGGCAAAAGCGTGACGACATGCTTGACCGCTTCGGTTACTAAATACTTTCTAAAAACGTAATAACTTCTTGCTTGTCGCGAGTTCGCTTCATTGGCGGAAGTTTCTTGAACATTTCACTTCGATACCTTGCTTCGGCGAGTCGAATGTCAAGCACCGCTACAACTCCGCGGTCGGTCTTTGAGCGGATGAGCCTTCCAACCCCCTGAGCGAGCAACATTGACGCTCTTGGAAGGTCAACTTCCATAAAAGGATTAGTTGAGAGGTCACGTCGTGCATCAGCCAGTGGGTCACCGGGAACGCTGAAGGGCAGGCGGTCAATTGTCACCAAACTCAACGAGTCGCCAGGTACGTCAATTCCTTGCCAGAAACTGGCAACAGCAAACAGGCTGGCTGCATCAATGTCACGGAACTGCTCAATGATTCGCTGACGTGAAAGCGTGCCTTGAACAAGGACCGGGGTAGTGATTCGTTTTTCAACGGCTTCAGAGACTCGGTTCATTACTGAGCGATTTGTAAAGAGGGCGAGGGTTCTGCCCTTTGCAGCAGTTATGAGTTCAACGAGCTCTTCAATAATTGCCGCTTCAGCGCCGTCTTCATTTCTTCCTGGGAAGTTCTCTGGAACATAGAGCAGCGAGTTCTCTTGATAGTCAAAGGGACTTTCAAAGCGCTCTACAACGCAGTCTTCAAGTCCGAGACTCTTTGGCAGGGTGTCGGGGATGGTGGCACTCGTAAGCACTGCAGTCACACTGCCCCAGAGATCGTCATGCAGTCGTGGTCCAACGTCAACGAGAGAGATTTCAATTCCAATGTCACGTTCACGTTTAACAAGAAAAAGAAGTTCACCCTTTTTGATGCTGTTTATACGCGCTAAATCATTTCCAAGATGAACAGCGGGCCCAAGGGTTCTAATTCTGCGAGCTTCTTCATTCACATCAGTAATAGTCATTGCTCTAATTGCTTCAATTATCTGAGTGACGAGCGACGCTGCTGCAGTAATTTCGCGCGCACAGTCCTCACTGAGTCCAGTGAGTTGATTGGAGTCGAACTGAATTTCTAGTGATGTTGAAAGTCTGTCGGCAATTGCTACGAGCTCGAGACATTTAGCGAGGTGATCGTTACCCAGCAGTGGTCGGGCAACTCCTGAAAGCGCACGAAGGCTCTGTGCGCTGAATGAGGTGCCAAGCAGTGACGCAAAGATGTCGAGCACATCATGGGCTTCATCAAAGACAACATATTCGTGAGCTGGAAGCAACATAGAGCCAGATGCTAAATGTGCGGCGTACAGGTGAGTGTTGACAATCAACAGATTGCTTTCTGCGGCGCGGTCCTTAGCGAGCTCTGCAAAACAGTTACCGCCTTGTGGGCACTGAGCACGACCGAGACACTCCTGGGCAGTCACCGAGAGTCCACGCCACGCTCGGTTATCCACTTCAAATGGAATTTCATCCACATCGCCAGTAGTTGTTTCATTGGACCAAGCGAGAATCCTTCGCATTTGGTCGGCAATACCCTTAGGCACGTCAGATCCATCGTCAAAACTCATTTGTGCTCCACCACTCACGCTTTGTGCACGGTTTCGACATAAATAATTCTGCTTGCCCTTCAAGATTGCAACCTTGGTCTTGCTCGAAAACTGCGCAACCGTTGGGGCATCTTTAGAGAACAGCTGATCTTGGAGATTTTTAGTGGCGGTCGCAATAACAACTCGGTGTCCGCTCATTGCGGCGGGGATTAAGTAGGCGAGTGATTTACCAACACCAGTTCCAGCTTCTACAACAAGGTGTTCGCGTCGTGAGAATGCCTTGGCTACGGCGCGCACCATGTTGCGCTGGCCTTCGCGAGTCTCTCCACCTCCGGGTAGGTCTTGGGTTATTCGGTCGAGGAGTTCAATTGCCCGGTCTGTGTCAATTTCTACGACATCTTCGTCAAGTTGAATTCCGGCTTCGTCCTGTGGCTCCACGTAGGGCATGTCGTCATCTGGGTCGAAGGATTCCACGAGACGACCTTAGATGGTGCGGTGCAGTTCTTTTACCGATTAGGACTAGGTTTTATACGTGTCTGATCCTCGCCCAGTCCAGGTTCCGCGCTCTCTAGAGCGTTCCAGCGTGCCCCAGCACATAGCTGTCGTGATGGACGGCAACGGTCGCTGGGCACAACGTCAAGGTCTTCCTCGTACTGATGGTCATGGCGCAGGAGAGGCATCAATCGTTGACACTGTCTACGGTGCACTCAGTATTGGGGTTAAAGCGCTAACGCTGTATGCGTTCTCAACAGAGAACTGGCGACGTCCAGTTGATGAAGTTCGCTACTTAATGAACTTCAACAGAAGTTTGATGGAGCGACGCCAGCACGAACTTCACGCTGAGGGTGTTCGCATTGTGTTTTCTGGTCGTCGTGACTGGCGCGTGCCTAAGGGTGTCTTAAAGCGCATTGAAGAAGCAGAAGAACTCACCAAGAAGAACAAAACTATGACGCTCAACATTGCTTTTAATTACGGTGGGCGAGCAGAAATTGTTGACGCCGTGCAACAACTCGTTCGTGACAAAGTTCCCGTAAACAAAATTGACGAAAAAGCAATTCGTTCCCGTCTCTATCACCCAGAACTTGCAGATCCAGATCTCGTTATTAGAACGTCCGGGGAATATCGAACTTCGAACTTCTTGCTTTGGGAGATGGCGTACACCGAAATGGTTTTTACTGATGTTCTTTGGCCAGACTTTCGCCGTGAGGACCTCTTCAGCGCCGTTGAAGAATTCCAGCAGCGTGAACGACGCTTTGGAGGGCTCGACAAGTGAAAGCAACAAAGACTGCCATAGTCCTTCTCGTTCTTATTTACGCATTCTTATGGTTCTTAGAAATCAATGGCGTTACGAGCTTGCTTACGCCTCTTGCTATCCCGCTCATTTTGGGAGTGATGGTTGCTGGCGGTGTCGCACTGGATAGATACCTTGGAGTCAAGCCCCACAAGCCAAAGTGGAATGACAAAGATGATGAGACGGAGAAGTGAAGGAACTAAAAGACGATGCAGTAGTTCTTCGGACCTATAAGTCTGGGGAATCAGATCGTGTTGTAGTTCTTTGGACGAGGAATCACGGAAAGATTCGAGTCTTCGCTAAAGGAATTAGAAAACCAACGAGCAAAATTGGTGGTGCACTTGAACCACTTAGCTACGTAAAAGTTCATCTGGCACAGTCAAAAGGCGATCTCTACATTGCAAAAAATGTTCAGCTCATTGATCAGCTGAAGACCCTTCGTGGAGACTACGACCGCATCAACGCTGGATACGGTGTTGTAGAAGTCATTGATGCCATCCCGAGTAACGACGTCGCCGATGAGGGCATCTTTGAACTACTCACCAGAGTGCTGCTCAGCCTTGATAACCCTGAGTTTCATCCAATGCTTATTCCAGCGTCGTTCTATTTCAAACTATTGGCGCACGATGGATCAGAGCCTGTTGTTGAGCACTGTGTTAACTGTGAAAAAGTTGGACCCCTCGTTTCATTTGATGCTCAAATGGGTGGAACACTTTGTGCCACGTGCAGGTCAGGCGTTTCAATTAGCGCTGATGGGCTGGCACTGATTCGTCGAATACTCGGAGGTGACCTTGCGGGCGTGCTTCGAGAAGCGTCACCTGTCGGGGCTGGGGAAATAATGGCTATTGCCCAAGACTCAATTGAACAGCACTTCGGGAAGCGTCTAAAGGTGCCACGCTCTACGCCGCCGCTCGCAGGACCCCAAGATGCACGGTAGGGTCGCTTCGTGTCATCAATCTTTTGGTTCCGTCGTGACCTGCGACTAGGCGACAATCCAGCGCTTAACGCCGCGGTGCGTGCTGGCGATGGCGATGTTGTGCCCGTATGGATTGTTGACACCACCTTCTCTTCTCCAGCTGGCCCGAACCGAGTCAAGTTTCTTCGTGCAACGCTCGAGTCACTCGACGCTTCACTTAATAAGAAGCTCACCATTCGTTGCGGCGACCCAGCAAAAGAACTTCTTGCACTCGCTAAGGAAGTTGGAGCGACTGAAGTATTTGCAACTGGTGACTACGCCCCTAAAGGTCAGTCACGAGATGAACAAGTTGCTGCAGCGCTCGCAAGTGCTGGAGTCACGCTTCATTTCATTGACTCACCGTATTCAGTAATCCCAGGAACCGTTAGGACTCAGACGGGAACACCATGTCGAGTCTTCACGGCATTTCGACGTGGCTGGGAACTCCAACCACTCGAAACCCCACTTGATGCACCAACTGGAGTTTCTTGGGCGAAGGGAACATCGGTTTCACTCGATGAACTTGTGAATAACTCTGCAACAAGTCGCCCGCACTACTTTGGCGATCTGGGTCTTGTAGAGGCGAAGAGCATTCCTAAAGCCGGAGAAAAAATTGCTCATCAGCTCCTGGAGGACTTTCTTCCTTCAGTTGATGCTTACAACGAAGCAAGAAACATTCCTTCAATCGCAGGTGTGAGTCGCTTAAGTCCACATTTGCGCTTTGGAGCAATTCACCCTCGCCAGATCTTGAGCGCCATTGACGGAATGTCAACAGGTGCAGTCCAGTACCGATCTGAAATTTGCTGGCGAGAGTTTTACGCCGACGTCTTATTTCACAACCCTCAGGCCGTTAGAAGCAACTTGATCCCAACAATGGACTTCTTGCGAGTTGACAGCGATGACAAGGCCGTTGAGCGGTTTCAAATGTGGGCCAAGGGTGAAACTGGATACCCCATGGTTGACGCCGCAATGCGCCAGCTCTTAGAAGATGGATGGATGCACAACCGCGTTCGAATGTTGGTCGCTTCATTTCTCGTGAAACATCTTCACCTCGATTGGCGTTGGGGAGCGAAGTGGTTTATGTGGCACCTCATTGATGGTGACATTGCTTCAAATCAAAATGGCTGGCAGTGGACAGCGGGCACTGGCACCGACGCCGCTCCTTTCTACCGTGTGTTCAACCCATCTCTTCAGGCGGAACGCTTTGACCCGCAGGGACTTTTTATTCGCAAGTACGTAAGTGAACTCAGAGACATTCCAGCGCCACAGTGCCTGCAACCAGGCGGCGGTGAAGGACTTCTCGCAGCACCAGGATATTTCCCACCAATGCTTGACGCTGCAACAGAGCGTGACGAAGCACTCGCTCGCTACGCCGAAGCAAAAGAGCTTGCCAAGGCCGCCAAGTGAGTGAATTTGGTGTCTACGTGCACGTTCCTTTCTGTGCACACAGATGTGATTACTGCGCCTTTGCAACGTACGCTGACCGCGACCATTTGATGGACGACTATGTGACATGCGTGGTGAAAGAAATTGAGTGGGCGCTTAGCGATGGCATGAAGACAGCAACCTCAGTGTTCTTTGGTGGTGGCACTCCGTCAAGACTCAGTGCACAACAACTACTTCAGATCCTTGACGCAATACCTAAATCTGCGGACTGTGAAGTCACTGTTGAGTGCAACCCAGAAGACGCTGACCTCGAGCGACTGAAGGCCTACCGAGCAGGTGGGGTAAATCGCATGAGCTTTGGTGTTCAGTCAACGCAACCAGCTGTCCTTGCAGACCTTGGACGCAGGCACGGCATCATGGCGCACGAAGAAGTTTCTAGAAATGTCACTGAAGCAGGCTTTGCCACTTGGAACATGGACCTCATTGTTGGCTCGCGTGCAGAAACTCCTCAAGACGTCAGAAACACTCTTAACGATTTACTCACGCTTGATAATCCGCCGCCTCACATCAGTTGTTACGCACTTACCCCAGAACCAGCAACACCACTCGGACAAGATCCAAATCGCCACCCCGATGAAGATGACACGGCAGACTCCTACGACATTGTTGGCCAAACCCTCGAAGCAAGTGGCTACGAGTGGGAAGAGATTTCTAATTGGGCCAAGCCCGGTCACGAGTGTCGCCACAATCACGTCTACTGGGACCAAGGCGACTACATAGGATTTGGATCTGCGGCGCACTCCCACCTGCACGGTCGTAGGTTTTGGAATGTGCGCACACCAGATCGCTACATTGCCATGGTGCAAGGTGGGCAGAAGCCCCTCGGCGGCGAAGAAATCTTGGACGAAGAGACAAAAGAGTTTGAACGTGATTCGCTGGCACTGCGAACCAGGCGCGGTGTTGCCGTCGAGGCGTTTGATTCCCTCGATGAAATAGCTCACCTTATTAAGGTCGAATCTGGACAGGTCACGCTGGCCCCTGAGGGACGATTACTGGCCAATCAAGTCATTGTGCGACTTAGGAGCAGTAACTAGTCCGGTAGCCTTGGGAGATGGAATCCATGCCCGAATTAGCCCCAGACCTGCTCGACAAAGTAACCAACCTCGCCAAGCGCCGCGGGTTCATCTTTCAGTCTGCAGAGATCTACGGGGGATTTCGCTCAACGTACGACTACGGCCCACTCGGTGTGAACATGCTTCGCAACGTTAAGGACCAGTGGTGGCTTTCAATGGTGCAACTTCGTGATGACGTTGTTGGTATCGACGCAGCAATTCTCGGTCCTCCTGCAGTCTGGGCCGCATCTGGTCACCTCGAAACGTTTACTGACCCACTTGTTGACTGTCGCAACTGTAAAGAGCGCTGGCGCGAAGACAAGATTGACGGCATTTGTCCGAAGTGCGGGTCTAAAGAATTCACCGAGCCACGCGCATTCAATTTGATGTTCAAAACTCAAGCTGGTCCAGTTGAAGGCGAAGGCGCCACTGCGTATCTTCGTCCAGAAACTGCGCAAGGAATGTTTACAAACTTTGGAAACGTTCTCGCATCAATTCGAAAGAAACCACCATTTGGTATTGCACAAGTTGGTAAGTCGTTCCGTAACGAAATCACTCCACAGAACTTCGTGTTTCGTACTCGTGAATTCGAACAAATGGAAATGGAATACTTCGTTCCACCAG
>CAIKVF010000149.1 GCA_903830745.1 uncultured Actinomycetes bacterium
CGAAATTAATGGAGTGCGTATTACGGGCAGAAATCCACTTGCTGCCTTGCAAAGGGGAATCTCGCTTCTTCCAGAGTCGCGCAAGGAGCTTGGTTTGTTGCTTGAAAGAAGCATCAAAGAGAACATCACGCTCTCGAGCCTTGACCGTTGGAGCAAGTTCGGAATGATCTCCCCTCGTCGTGAAAACCAAGTGGTATCAAAGATCCTTGAAAAGGTGCTGGTGAAATCTGCCGGGATTGGTCAAAAGGTTTCGCATCTTTCTGGCGGCAATCAACAGAAAGTTTTGCTTGCTCGTACCCTGATGAGTAACCCTCGAGTTCTTATCGTTGATGAACCGACCCGTGGTGTCGACGTTGGGTCCAAACGAGCAATCTATGACCTGCTTACCGAGTTAGCAGCCGATGGTCTTGCCATCATTGCTATTTCAAGTGATTTGGAAGAAGTTCTGGGTATCGCACACCGCGTGATTGTTATCCGAGGTGGAAAAATTGTTTCTGAGCTTTCTGGTCGCGCAATGACAGAACATGCAGTACTCGAAGCAGCATTTACAGGCACTAAGTAGAAGAGAGAAATCATGTCAACAGATACCGCGAAAAGTTGGAACCGCTATCTCCCGCCTGCCCTACGTTCTTGGCGCAATGCAGGAATCATTCTTCCTTTTGCAATTCTCTTCGTTACTCTTTCAATCACCAGCGGCCCTTTCCTTAGAAAGACCAATCTGCTTAACATTTTGGACCAACAGTCAGCAATTTTAATTATTGCTGCCGCAGGTGCACTTATTTTGGTATCAGGTGCAATCGATTTGTCGGTTGGCGCAACGTACGCATTGGCTGGCTGCGTTTCTGCACAATATGCAATCAAGCATTCCGTGCTTTCTGCGGTTATTGTTGGATTGATCTTGGGTTTACTTGTGGGAATTGTGAATGGAATCATTGTTGCAATTTTCAAGATAAATTCACTGATTGCAACCCTCGCAATGTTTTTGTTATCGGCGGATTGGGCGCAAAGATTACAAAAGGTAATCTCATTATGCTGACTGAAAAGCCAGAGTACGGAAAGATTGCGCAATCCACGTGGCTTGGCGTCACATCCTCTATTTGGCTTATGGTCGGGGTAGTAATCGTTTTAGGTTTCTTGCTTACACGCACTACAACGGGTCGATACATGATCGCTTCAGGCGGAAACGCTCAAGCTGCGCGTTTAGCCGGAATTCGCGTCAGCTTAATTCGTATAATTGCTTTTGGTTTAAGTGGAATGGCTGCAGCTCTTGCAGGAATAATCGATGCATCCCGCGTTCTCAGCGCCTCAGCGCAACTCGGAAGTACTCTCGCATTCACAGTTCTCGCGGGCATCGTGGTGGGTGGAACTTCCATTGCAGGAGGACAAGGCTCTGTTTGGAGAACTGTTTTCGGTGTCCTCTTCATCGCCTTAATTGGCAATGGTTTTGACTTGCTTGGTATCGATCCGCTCTACCACCAGATTGCACTCGGCCTCATTCTGCTTACTGCAGTTGGACTTGATGCGTGGGGCAACAACAAGCGAACGTAGGCACTACCCTCGTCCTGTGTTCGGATTGTTAGCCTTCTTTGTTGGTAGCCTCACAGCTCTTCAGTCTCGGGCGAATGGCCGCTTAGCAGTCCATCTGAATAACGGAATTCTTGCCGGGTTGGTTTCGAATCTGACTGGATTTGCAGTTCTCTTCGTCATCCTCGCTCTATCGCCCAAAGACCGCTCTAGCTTCCTCCGCACTCTCAAAGCATCACGACATAGGGAAATTAAGTTGTGGGAAGTTCTGGGAGGGTTTGGCGGCGCCTTCTTCCTTGCTGTTCAAAGTTCTAGCGTGCCTGTCGTCGGAATTGCTCTCTTCACTAATTGCACGCGAACGGACTCTCCATCACGAAATAGAACGAAGTAGCGTTGCTTCTTGTTTCCGATGTAATTGCCCGCCTTTGTGGATTCTGAGCGAGTTGATTCGGTGCGAAGACCTGGTTCCACCCAGTGGTCTTGTACATCCAAATCATGCTTGGCTGCGAGTGCCATTAAGTCTTTAACGGGGACCTGCTTTTCCCCGAATTCCTCCCACCAGATATCGACAAAGTCATGCAGTTGACTATTTTCTGCATCCAGTGAATCGCGTTGCAGAGTCATGTCCGACATAAAGCCCTCAACGCCTGCATTCTGCAAGATTCCACCCATAACTTTAGAGAACTCTTCAAAGCTACCTAGTGGAGTTCCATCCCATGATGGGCGTCCCGCTTCGACATAAGCCATAACGATGGTGATGCAGGCATCAATGAGAAGCGCTCGATTTTCTTTCACCCATGGCATGAGTGGGTAATGGCGAAAACCATCACGAAGGTGTGGCGTCTCTGTCTTGGGAACTAAACGAACCTCAACAAAGCGGCGGTTTAGCTGACCCGAGAATCCAGGATTGTTTCCCGTAGCCACCCACGGACCAAGATTTGGAAGCTTCGGTGCAGTATTTCCACCAAGCAAACGGTCTGAATACCAAACGGATGTAAGTACTGCAGCCAAGACATCAGAGTCAATCTTGTCGCCACTCACGTTATCTAAGACATAGGGTCCACCGCCACTGTAAAGGTGGGTCGTAATTTGCTTACGACGCTCCTCTTCAGATTTTGAAAATACCTTCATTGGTACTTCGCTTCCGAGAGAAGGGTAGAGGAGAGTTGTTGCGAGAAGTGAGGCGCCAGAACCTGCAACTGGCTTATCTAGTAAGAACAGTGGTGATACTCCTCCAAATAGATTGCGTGCAAAATCGTGCAGCATAAGTGCTA